>JAGHSB010000075.1 GCA_018066075.1 Candidatus Treponema scatequi | reverse complement strand
ATTCTTATTGGACTGCTTTATCTTTTTTTTATCTTTGAAAATCTTTTCTTAAAAAAAGAGCTGCATTTTTCTTACAACAGAAAAGATACAGTTTTACTGTACGCTTACCCTGTTTTCATTTTCCTTTTTTCGCTCATTTCTTATTTGATTATGAGCTTTTTTAAATCTGATTTATCCGATATGCTCAGTCCGTTAAAAATACGACATATTCTTGAACCGCACAACTTTTTTTATACAGGTGCTGTCATTTTTGCATACATGATGACACAGGGACTGTTCTTTATAAAACTCACTTCAAAAAAAGAAAACCAGATTTCCTGTTAGCTCTCACTTCAAAAGCGACACAATCACTTCATACGGGCGAAGTTTTATTGCTCCACCATCTTCGACAATCTGGCAGTAATTTGACAGAAGCTTTCCGGCTTTTATTGTGGCAGCCACCTCTTCATTCCGAATATTTTTAAAACCAAGACACTTTTTCACAGCATCAGAAAAATCCTGGCTCCCTTTGAACTTAACATTCCTTTTGCTGAAATTTCCAATTACAGCAAAACCTTCGTCTTTCATCATTCTTGTATAACAGACAATTTTCTTATTTTTTGAATCATACAATTTCGGTTCACCATAAACTGCAGACTTAAGTCCTTTCTTGATTTTTAAAACATTCTGATAAAATCTGAAAATCGATTTTCGGCTTTTCAAATCATTTTCAACATTTATCTCTTTATAATTTTCATTCATGCGCTGCCACGGAGTTTTACCTTTGTTAAAACCGCCGCTTGCTTTTGAGTTCCACTGCATGGGAGTTCTGGAATTATCGCGGGCACCATATTTGATGCAGTTAAACGCAATTCCCTTTGGAAAGCAAAAACCTTTCATCATGTTGTAAACAAAGTGACTTACAGGATCTTTAAGATCATCAATCGATTTGAAACCTGCATTTGTCATACCGATTTCCTGGCCCTGAAAGATAAACGGAGTTCCAAAGCCTAAGAATGTTACTGCTGCTAAAAATGTTGCGGCTTCATAACGATATCTTTTTGTATCGATTCCAAAGCGGCTTACGCTTCTTGCATTGTCATGATTTTCGAGAACAAGAGTATTCCAACCTGTTTTAAAATTTTCGATTTGTGGAACGAAAAGGCCGTCTTTAAATTGTTTTATGCTGAATGGTTTTTTGAAATATTTTAAGTTTGCGATATTGTCACTTTCAAGATGTGCAAAATTGAAAATTGTATCGAGTTCTTTACTTTCTTTTGCGACATATTTTTTTGCATCTTCTTCGTGCGGGTGATAAGATTCGCCAACTGTAAAGCTGTCATATTTAGAGAAAGCCTTTTTATTCATCTCATGCAAAAACTCGTGCATTCTTGGTCCGTCGACATAAAATTCTTCACCAGTTCCAGCGACTTTC
This sequence comes from Candidatus Treponema scatequi, assembly GCA_018066075.1. Taxonomy (GTDB): domain Bacteria; phylum Spirochaetota; class Spirochaetia; order Treponematales; family Treponemataceae; genus Treponema_D; species Treponema_D scatequi. Next base: position 40,872 of record JAGHSB010000075.1, on the reverse strand, counting down.
TTTTTACCGTCACGAAGCGGATACACTTTAGAAAAGAGATTGAATACATCAAGCCTGAATCCGTCGACTCCCATCTTTAACCAGAAATTGAAAATATCTACAATCTCATTTCTAAGCTTGTCATTTTCCCAGTTAAAGTCCGCCTGTTCTTTACAGAAAAGATGAAGGTAAAAATCATCAGTTCCATTAATTCGCTCCCAAGCAGAACCGGTGAAAGTTGAATCCCAGTTTGTCGGCGGATATACTTTGTTATTTTTCTTTTTTCCTTCGCGAATGATGTAATAATTTCTGTAGGGACTGTTTTTATCTTTGAGCGCTTTTTTAAACCATTCGTGTTCTGTTGAAGAATGATTTAAAACCATATCCATAATGACTTTTATTTTTCTTGAGTGACACGCTTTAAGAAGTTTTTTAAAATCAGAAAGAGTTCCGAACTTTGGATCGATGTCGCGGTAATCAGAAATGTCGTAACCAAAATCGCAGTCAGGAGATTTGTATAAAGGCGAAAACCAGATGGCGGTAATACCAAGTTCCACTAAATAATCAAGCTTCGAAATAATACCTTCGATATCACCCCAGCCATCATTATTTGCGTCCATAAAACTAAAAGGATAAATCTGATAAACAACCGCGTTCTTATACCAATCTGTTTTTTTCATAAAAGCTCCTGGTTTGATTTTTTTGTGGAATTTCTACCACTGAAATTTTATCGCTACGCCATTTCCCAAAACTTCAATCGGAGAGTTTTTCAACGATGGCGCAAACCATAAAGAATTCATAAGTGGAATTAAAAAGCCGACAGCCGTTCCAACTGCTGCACCGGAAAGAACATCTGTCATAAAATGAGAACCGCTTGTAATTCTGAGAGTTGCTGTTCCAAGTGCGAGAGCCCATGTTGCTGCGATAACTGGTGCAGTCCATTTTGAGCCGGGACAGTAACGAAGAAAAGTATAAGTCGTAAAACCGGCAGCCGCAAATGTCATAATACTGTGACCCGACATAAATGATTTGTATGCATCACCTTTATCAATATCTTTTTGCGGCGCACCTTCAAAATACATATACGGACGAGTCCTTTCTACAGTTCCCTTAAAAAGACATCTCAATCCAAAAGCAACTGCCATCGTCTCTGCATAAGTAATTCCAATTTCGAGATGATCTTCACCAGGTGCCATAAAACATACAAGCGGAAAAACAGCAGCCGTTATCTCAAGAACTGTAGAAGCATCATCCTGTGTCTTGTCATATTTTTTCATAAAGATCTGATCAAAAGAATTTACTTCCGCTTTATCACGAATTGTATATCCGTCTGCAAAAGATGAAAATGCCAAAAGGGAAATTAACAGTATTGTAAAAAATTTTTTCATTAGAAAACCTCTTAGATATTTAGATGCTTGAAACTCTATTTTTTGCTACTTGTTACACTTCCATTTCCAAAGCGGGAGCTTTGGTCGTGCAGGAAAAGAGGGAGGGTCTGGGAGGGAAAGAAACCACGCTTCGAAGTAGCGGTTTCTCTCCCTCCCAGAAATATCGGGGTTTAAGGGGCACTCCCCTTTAATAATCTTAGTGATGGAACAATCTTATTCCATTAAAACACATTACCATGTTGTAATTATCAGCTGCTTCGATAACAAGGTCATCGCGAACAGAGCCGCCCGGCTGAACTACAACTGTAACGCCAGATTTTCTTGCGCGTTCGATGTTGTCACCGAATGGGAAGAATGCATCAGATCCTACAGCAACGTTGTTGTTCTGTTTGATCCATTCTGCTTTTTCTTCTGCAGTAAATACTTCTGGTTTTACTTTAAAGATGTTCTGCCATTTTCCTTCTGCGAGAACATCCATGTATTCGCTTCCGATGTAAACATCGATTGCATTGTCGCGGTCAGCGCGTTTGATTCCGTCTACGAACTGAAGTCCGAGTACTTTTGGAGACTGTCTGAGCCACCAGTTGTCGGCTTTCTGACCAGCAAGGCGTGTACAATGTACGCGTGACTGCTGTCCGGCACCGATACCGATTGCCTGTCCGTCTTTTACGAAACATACTGAGTTTGACTGTGTATATTTGAGAGTAATCAAAGAGATTACAAGGTTTCTTTTGTCATCTTCTGACAAGTTCTTGTTCTTTGTAACAATGTTGTTAAGAACAGAATTGTCGATTTTCAAAAAGTTGTGTCCCTGTTCAAATGTAACACCGAATACCTGCTTTCTTTCGAGATCGGCCGGAACGTAATTCGGGTCAATCTGAATTACACAGTAGTTTCCACCTTTCTTTGCTTTGAGGATCTCTAAAGCTTCAGGAGAGAAACCAGGTGCGATAACACCGTCAGAAACTTCCTTCTTGATAAGAAGAGCTGTTGCTTTGTCACAAACATCACTTAACGAAATGAAGTCACCAAAAGAAGACATACGGTCAGCACCGCGCGCACGAGCATAAGCACATGCAAGTGGAGTAAGTTCCACATCATCTGTGAAATAAATCTTCTTTAAAGTATCTGACAAAGGGAGTCCAACTGCAGCGCCGGCAGGGCTTACATGTTTAAATGAAGTTGCTGCAGCAAGACCAGTAGCTTCTTTTAATTCTTTTACAAGCTGCCAGCCATTAAGAGCGTCCAAAAGGTTGATAAATCCAGGTCTTCCATTTACAACGGTAATTGGAAGATCGCCATTTTCCATAAAAACCTTTGCAGGTTTTTGGTTCGGATTGCATCCATACTTTAGTTCAAGTTCTTTCATACTTTAGATAGTATTAAAAATAGGTGAAAATTTCAATAAAGTTTCCAAAGTAAAATAACACGAATTTAAAAAAAGCAAGAAAAAAAGTTTTTTTAAATCAACTTTTTTTCTTGCATTATGTTAATTGTATGCTAATATATAGATGTAGTCAGGAGCGAGATGAGGACGCATACCGGTTACTTGATAAGGAGGCAACGAATGTTACCAACAGAATTATCAAGCCAGGACGTGGCTAAACGCTAAACAAGACTATCAGCAGTTAAGCTGAAAAAACATTTACAATGCAGGTCACTTTAGTTTGAACCTCGCATTAATCAGGCCGCCGAACAAGGCGGCTTTTTTTTGCCCTTTTCAAATTTGTTGATGATTCGTCCAGGCACTACTATTTACATTCCGTATATTCGCCGTTTACCCTTACACAATCAATTCTTCTGTATCTTGGAATATAAACAATAAGAACCTTATTTCTTACGATTTCACATCTTCGAAGATTTGTATTGTAGTAATCAATAAAAAGTGAATTGCATGAACTGTCATAGCAATAAGTCAAAGTATTGTTTTCTGTAATCTGTCTTGATGAAGTTTCATAAAATTCCACATTAGAACCATCATGTTCAATAAATCTTACAGTTCCATACGGCCAGTTAATATCAAGAAAATCAATTCTAGAACTTACATCTACAGTTCTAGACGAATATTTTGAACTTTTAAAATCATCAAAATCAACGTCTACGCTAAAAGCACATCCTGTCAAGCCGATTAAACATGCGCTTGCGATAAGAATAAGTAATTTCTTCATTTTGTTACCTCTCAATTGTTTTTATATAAATTAAACAACTGAGAAGCATAAATTTGTTACTTAATTAAGTGGAATTTATAAAAAAAGGGGTCCCTTCAAGGAACCCCTGTGCGATACAATTTTTATAACTTATACTAACCCTTGTGCGATCATGGCCTTAGCTACCTTGATAAATCCGGCGATGTTGGCGCCGGCTACGTAGTTGCCTTTCATACCGAATTTTTCGGCTGTGTCGTAAGCGTTGTCGTGGATGTTTGTCATGATTTCTTTGAGTTTTTTATCAACTTCTGCACCTGACCAAGAAATGTGTCCTGCGTTCTGGCTCATTTCGAGACCTGAAACTGATACACCACCTGCGTTTGATGCTTTACCAGGAGCGAAGAGAACTCCAGCTTTCTGGAATACTTCTGTTGCTTCGAGAGTTGATGGCATGTTAGCACCTTCTGCAACAAGTTTAACACCGTTTGCTACGAGTGCTTTTGCATCGTCTTCGTTCAATTCGTTCTGTGTTGCACATGGGAATGCACAGTCAACTTTTACTTCCCAAGGACGTTTGCCTTCGAAGAATTTTGCTGATGGGAACTGTTTAGCATATTCTGAGATGCGTCCGCGTTTTACATAGTTGAGGTCTTTTACCCAGTCGAGTTTTTCCTGTGTGATTCCGTCTGGATCGTAGATATATCCTGATGAGTCAGACATTGTTACAACTTTTGCACCAAGCTGAATCAATTTTTCTACAGCGTATTCTGCAACGTTTCCTTTTCCTGAAACTGCACATACTTTTCCTTTGAAGCTGTCGCCAACTTTTGCAAGCATACAGTCTGCAAAGTAGATAAGTCCGTATCCAGTAGCTTCTGTTCTAAAGAGTGATCCACCGAATGGGATTCCTTTACCTGTCAAAACACCAGTAAAGTTGTTTGCGATTCTCTTGTACTGACCAAACATGTAAGCAACTTCGCGGCCACCTACACCTTTGTCTCCGGCTGGAACGTCAGTATCAGAACCGATATGGCGATACAATTCTGTCATGAATGACTGGCAGAAACGCATTACTTCGTTGTCTGACTTTCCATGTGGATCAAAGTCTGAACCACCTTTACCGCCACCCATTGGAAGAGTTGTCAAAGAGTTCTTCAAAGTCTGTTCGAATCCAAGAAACTTCAATCCGCCAAGAGTTACTTCTGGACTAAAGCGGATACCACCTTTGTAAGGACCAATAGCGCTGTTAAACTGAACACGATAACCGCGGTTAACGTGATACTTACCAGCATCGTCCATCCAAGGTACACGGAACATAACAACACGTTCTGGTTCGACAAAGCGTTCCAAAACAGCATTAGCTTCAAGTTCCGGCATCTGATCCACTACTGGTTCAAGAGTTGTGAGAACTTCCTGTACTGCCTGCAGGAATTCTGGCTGGTCGGCATTTTTAGCCTGAACATCAGCCCAGATACGTTTTACGTATTCATTTTTCATTATGTTACCTCGAGTTTCTTTAAGAGATAACCCATATTAACAAAAAGTAAAGTTTTGTAGAAGTATTTAAGAAAAAAAAGTGGAAAATAATCGGACGAAATTCCAACCATTTTCCACAAAAAACTACACAAATAAATACACTTACTTAAAGCAGACGTCGACCTCATAAGGCCCAAACGCCGTAATAAACGGAATTCCGACAACAGGATAATTCTTAGGCCACGAAATGACATGATCCTTGCCGGTAATAGTAACCGGTGGCGAAACAGTCAAATTGATGCCCGGTATGCTTGAAACAGCATGGCCCGAAATGATGTTTGTAAACTCACTGACGAGCTCCTGTGAAAGTTCCAGTTTCTCATCAGGATGAATATCAGTCAAACCAGAAAGCTCCAGAAGCTTAAAAGCAAGCGTCTTATGCAGACGAACCGCAACAACACCGCTGTAATCGCCCGTAATTCCAAGCAAACCCGAAACTTCCCATTGGTGGCCAGAATTGACGTCTACGACAAAAGGCTCGTTATTTTTAGATTCCACCTGAAACATCTCTTTAAAAGTCTGCAGCGTAGCATTCAAAAAAGGGTTTATAACTTTGACATCCATTCCCATAGTTGTACCTCTCTAGTATGTAAGATTATACCCCAGGAAATGAGAAGCCGCTACAAAAAAGAGCAATAAACTTTATAAGGAAAATCTTATATCTCCAATTTATCTTTCAAATTTCAACCCAATTGTCCATTTTCTCGAAGCAAGATAGTAGTTATCGTGGAATGGAACGCGGCAGTCGAGCAGGTTGTCGCCTTTGATGTAAGTTTTGAAATTATCTGTTATGTGGAACGTAATGCTTGCGTTTAAAAGGTGAATTGCAGGATATGAAGAAGTATTTTCGTTGTCTGTAAATCGCGATGCAGTAAAACTGTAATCTGCTTTAAATAAAACGCGCGAGACATTTACAGAAATTCCAGCATGGGTCTGCCATTCAGGAACCCACATAATCTGTTTATCAGTTCCGGCAAGTTTTGCACTCGTCCATGTTGCGTCTGCTGTAAATCTCAAAATGTCATTGAACATGCTTATGTCAGTTCCGAGAGTTACAACATTGTAAAATGCATCTCCATTGTTTACAGGAACAGATCTTGCGCCATCATATCCCCAGCAGATTTTATTTCCGTAATAAGAAATTTTATACTGCGCCCAAAGCGGAAAATCATTTCTTCTAAATCCGAGAAATCCGCTCCAGCCATCTTCTGGTTTTAAATCAGGATTTCCGCACGCGTAACTTGTATCAGGCCAGTACAAATGATTGAAGGTCGGAAGAATAAATTCGCGGTAAGCTGCAAGCGTAATTCCCTGGTATGAAAGAGTCAATCGCGGAAGAATTGCAGCTCCCGATTTTGAAGTCTGCCAGAATAGTGCGATAACCTGCGGCTCGATTGTGAGTTTAGAATAGAAATTGTTTTTAATACCAGAGTTGTTTTCTTTACCATCATCACTCGTAATGCCCGCGCGATTTTTAAAATCAATTTCAAACTTTTTACCGGCGCCAATTTTTTCAACTACGCGTGAACAATCAGAACGACCCGGTTGAAATTCCAAATCGCAGCCTGCAGTAAAGTCGCAGAACCAACTGAGATTTTCGGTAAGTGAGATTTTGTTGAAAGTCGTGTTGTCGATATTGTTTGTGAGATAATTGTTTACATATTTAACGTTACTGAAGTTATAAAAAAGACTTGTGTCGGATTTTATTTTTGAAAAAATGTTTTGCGAAAGATTTTTTTCTGTCTGGTTATCTGCAATGGTGGAATATGAAAGATTTATGTTGTTGCGGGTTGCGACATCTTCTTCGATTCCTGTGTTGAGGTCGCTGTTTTGGTTTGCTTTCAATTTGTTGTAGGCAAACATATCGCTTCCGTATAATTTTAATCTGTCAGAAAGTTTTACATTCCAGGCAAAATTAAAATTACCCTGTCTTGAAAAATTATAAAGTTCTGTTCCGAGATTATCAGGTCTTTCAAATTCATTGCCAGTAGAAATCACATTGCAGCCGACATTAAAATGAAATTTTTCAAACTCTTTTGCATACTGAACATGAGCAAACCAGCTGTCACACAAACTTTTTTTATAGCTTGCAGTCGATACATCAGCCGAGATTTTATCTCCGCCATTTTTTGTCGTGATGCGAATTATACAGCCGGCAAATTCTGTTTCATTCAATGACGGAACATCTTCAACTTCGATTGTCTCAATGGAATTTATATCAATCGAGTTCCAGTCAAACTCACCTGTAGTCGAATTGTTTGCAAGGATTCCATCGATGTAAACTTTAATGCAAAAGCCTGCGTATCCTTTGTAAGAAAGATTCGACATTGAGCCAGTTCCGCCTGTAGTCATGACAAAAAGGCCATCTGATGTTAAAAGATCCTGAAGGTTTTCTGGATTTCGTTCTTCAATCTGAGATGAAGTTATCTGACGGGTTGCTGCGTTCTGCTGGTGCAAAGATTTCTGGTACTGAGGATTTTTTTTCTGTGCATTGCGGTCGTTTTCTTCCTGCTGATCGAGGGATGACTTGATGTCATTATCTTTTACGATGCGGTAAGTTGATGTCGGACCGAACAGAGGATTTTCGATGTGAGAAGATTCTGATTCTGCGAAAGCCGGGAAAGAAATTAATAATATCGAAATTGTAAAGAATAAAATTCTCAGTATGTTGCGATTCATTTAATTATCCGATTCTGGTTGTTCACAATCTGTAAAACCATAGACTTGTTCTTCAATATTGCAAGTTGACGGATATGCATCAATCAAACCAGAAAGAGTTGTATACCCAGAAGATGAATTAACCGGGCAGCATATTTGAAGTTTTCCATCTGTATTAAATCTCAATGCGATAACATAATACATACCGGCCGGAGTCCATTTAGTTCCACGCCCTTCTGCAATCTGACAGAACACAAGAGTACAACCATCAGAACTTGTACCAACAGTATCCGAAACAACATTAAATAAAACACCCATTAATTCATCTTTAATCTGATTTTTTGCTACAGAATAAGTTGAAGTAAATTCCGGGTAGTCATTGTTTTCCCAAGTTCCAATAAAATTATCACCAAGATCAGCATCAACTGGATCAAGATAAACTATCGGAGCATGCCCGGCATTTGGTGAACTGCAAGAAGTAATTCCTGCAACAATAAAACATGAAATGACTAATCCGGAAATTATTCGGACAAGTTTGAAAAAATTTTTCATACAACCTCCTATTGATTGTACTTTGATTTGAAATTCTCCGTCTGACTTTAACAGTAGAATAGACTGCCCTGATTTTCACAGGATTGGAGGTAAAAATTAATTTACAAAAAGAATTTAACAGATTTTATTTCTGATAGCAAGAGACTTAATTTATTGTAAAAAGATGAGTGCTATTTTATTTCTCTCAGACGGTCTTCGTAATCTCGCTGCGGAATTGGTTTTGAATAATAGTAACCTTGAATTACATTTACACCGAGAGATTTCAAAAACTCTGCCTGAGGTTTTGTTTCAACGCCTTCTGCAACAGTGATAAGATCGAGAGACTTCGCCATTTTTACGATGGAATTTATAATGACGTTTCCCTTATCCATGTTTGAGTTTTCCCTGATGAATCCCATGTCGAGTTTCAAAAGGTCAATTGGAATATCTTTCAACGTATTGAGAGAAGAATATCCGCTTCCAAAGTCGTCCATTGCAATCTTAAATCCAAGTCTGCGAATCTCATTGATTCTGCGGATCAGATTGTCCTGGTCTTCCATGTAAGCGCTTTCCGTAATTTCAAAATGAATCAGTTCTACTGGAATCTGATATTTTTCCTGGATACGCTGAATTGCATAAATCAAATCATCAGAGCTCAAACTTACACGCGAAATGTTCACAGATGTCGGAACAGGTTTGAGTCCGTCATCAATCCACTTGCGGACATTCTTAAACGCCTTGTCCCAAATTGCCTTATCAAGTGCCCTGATAAATCCGTTCTTTTCAGAAATCGGAATGAACACACCAGGACTGATAACTGTTCCGTCAGGTTTTATCCAGCGGCAGAGAGCTTCTGCACCGACAATTCTTTCTGTATTCGCATCAAACTGCAGCTGATAGAAAAGCTGAAATTCATCATTTCCGATTGCGCTCTGCATCTGGGATGTGATTTCGATTTCGCGTTTGATGTTCTGATGCATTTCTTTTGTAAACATCGAGAAAGTATTTTTAGTGGAACTTATTTTATCGACCATCGCAATAGTTGCCAGGTTCATTACAGACAAAATATCTTCCATCGAGGTGTCAGCGATGTAAATTCCAAAACGCATCGTAATAGGAATTTCAATTCCATAATCAGACAAATCGAGAACCGGAATATTGTAAACAAGCTCGAGGTTTTCAACAGTGTACCCAGCACAGAATGCAAACGTATCACCGCCGAGTCGCGCAACAAAACCATTGTAGTTCAAACTTGTAATAATATTTTCTGCAGCCTTGCAAATTACAAGGTCACCTGCTTTTGATGTGTAAAGGTCATTGACGATTTTAATTTTGTTGATGTTTCCGACTGCAATGATATATGCTTTCTCCGGATTTGCATCGATTGTTTCACGAACTTTTCTCTGGAATGCAGACCTGTTCATAAATCCTGTCATCTGGTCCGTGTTGATCTGCTTGAGCATCTGCTCGTTCATATATTTGATGCAGTTTTCTTTTTTGTTGTAGCCGAGTGCAATTGCAGTTGCCATGTCACGACAAGTATTGTATCCGCACGAGTGACAGTTGATGTTCTGTTCTTCTGTTGAACGCTTGAGCATGTCAGAAAAGATTTCCTGAATTGTCGTTTCCGGAACTTTGAACTGCTGTTTATATCTGTCTTCAAAGATTCTCTTGAAGTCTTCAAGCTTGAGGTCTTTGAAAAACTCATTAAACTGTTTAATTCTATCTTCGGAATCATTTGATTTGAAGAAACTGTAATCGATATTTCTCTTTGCCTTGTTGTAATCACAGTACAATTTGTCATAATCAAGATGTCTGAAATCAACTCCAGGACCTTCCTGACAGCCATTCATACACGCAAGAATATCAATTGCAAGCGGACGCTCATCCCTTGCTGGAACTCTTGCGCATCCTTTTAACAGTGAAAAAAGATATGGAGTAAATCCTTCTTTTGCAATAATGCGTTCGTTCTGTGAAAAAAACAGCTGAATTGCTTCTGCAAAGCCCCCGGCAACAGGAATTAAATTTCCAAGTGCCTCTGTCTTCAAATCAGATTCAGCACTAAATGAACTCATATCTATATCACCGAGATATTCAAAAAGTCGTTTGTATGTAATCGAATACTGAACATTATGTTCAGTCATAAGAGAACTGATTTCATCTTTCTTAGAGATACATGGTCCAAGAAAAGCAATTTCATTTTTATCACCAAGATATTTGCGGGCATAGATGGCAGTACAAATCATCGGTGACTGAACAGGAATAATTCTACTAAGCAAATCAGGATGATAAAGTTCAATCATATTGATGAGGGCTGGACAAGTCTGTGTGATGTATGCCGCATCGTTATCATTGATGTGATCATGAAGATAATTTACATGACCCCACAAACTGATTTCTGCACCAAAAGCAGCGTCATAAATCTTTTGAATTCCAAGTGACTTTAAGTAACCGAGAATCTGTGAAGCATTATCCTTGTAAATCAAATAAAATGAAGGAGCAACGATAAGTGAAATCTTTTTTCCAGTTTCGAGCGCTTCAAAAAACGGCTTGATGTCATCAAGATAATCTCTCGCACCATGAGAACACAGGCGAATACATTTACCGCAGTGATTGCATTTATCACCATCGATTACGATTTTAGGTTTTCCACCTTTAATAACAGAAACATTCGCACCCAAAATCGAACACTGCGAAACACACTTATTGCAGCCTATACAATTATCATTTGTAAAAAGAATTCCCGTATTAAATCTTGCCATCTCTCTCTCCAAGCATTATTCAAATACTACTACAATTATCGACTGATTCAAATGAACTCCAGTAATCTGTTCACCATATCCAGAGACACCGATAAACTTTTCAAAATTGTCATTTAATGTCTTAGTCAACTTTCCAAATAATTTTTTCTTTTCAAGAATCATCGCATTCGAAATACATTCAATTCCAATTGCAAATGAAGGATCTCTTGTCTTTGCAATAATCGAACCTGACAGTTCAAACATCGCATTGTCAAAATCTGCAAACTCAAGAACAGCAACTCTCGTGTGATTATAAATTCTTGAATAACAGACAATCGATCCGTCAGCCTGAACTCTTCCGTTTGAAGTGATGTGAACCTGATTTCCAGAAACGCGTCCTACAGGATGCAGAATAGATTCCTGTTCAAACTGTTCAAGTGGAATTTCGAGCGCCTTTGCCACAGCGTCTGCCGCAGGCTCTTCATCATACTCGTATACAATTCTATTCTCACAGTCTACATCTGTCGCAGTCAAAGTTTTTGCAGTCGGCTTAAAAAGATTTTCTTTATGAATGAAAACTCTTCCGTTAAGATTATGAATTAAAATGAAAACACAGGTGTTGTTGTAAACAGTTCCATTTAACGCAACACGCGTCTGATAAACATCTTCTGTGGCCCCTGCACTGCTTCCTGCAAGCTGAATGTCAGTCTCTTTAAAAGCTTCATCAAATGTATCAAGAACAATTTCTTCTCCATTTGAGAACGCACTGCAAAATTCAAGACAGCATGTGTTTTCTGTCGACGAAAGTTTTGAAAGAGCATTCTTAACCTGATCAATATGTCTCAAAGGGAAAGTTGAAATGTCATGAAGTACGCCTGTGGAACATTCAATACCGGCAAAGATTGCGAGCACAGAAATTCCAAAATGCTCAGTACCAGTGTTTGTGAAATTTACATAAGTTGTCGAGCCGATTAATTCTGTGTCGGGATATTTTTCGTGAAGCGTTTCTGAATAGAATTCGAAATTGTCAAAATCAGAAAAATAAATTATTGCTTTCGGTGTCGCCTGATTTGCAGAAATTTCTGAGACAATTTTTTCTACTGCAGAATTTCTATCAGAAGAATCCGCTAAAATAACTAAAGTTCTATCCATTACTTAATATTTTATCACACATAGTTTAAATAAGAAAATTTTTTTTTGCTTTTTCAGACATTTGGACTTACAATTATTATTGGAGAAAAGTTTAGAGCTTATGCTTAGCATAGGAGTATTTTTTTATGATTGGAACTTTCTGGGCCCTTGTTCCTGCGTTGATTGCCATCGCGTTGGCCTTGATTACTAAAGAAGTTTATTCTTCTTTGTTTGCTGGAATTATCATGGGCGGCATTTTCTTTGCCTGCTCTGCTACTGGTGGATTTACACTTGGTGGTTTTGCCGATCACGTTTTCAGAGATGGATTAATCGCACAACTTTCTGATTCGTACAATGCCGGTATTTTAATTTTCTTAGTTGTACTTGGAATTTTAGTAGCCCTTTTGAACAAAACTGGCGGATCTGCCGCATTTGGTAACTGGGCAAAGAAACATATCAAAACAAAAGTCGGATCACAGATTGCAACTATCTGTCTCGGAATCTTAATTTTCATCGATGACTATTTTAACTGCCTCACAGTAGGTTCTGTAATGAAACCAGTTGCAGACAAGCACAAGGTTTCTAAAGAAAAGCTCGCATACTTAATCGACTCAACAGCAGCTCCGATTTGTATCATTGCACCTATTTCTTCATGGGCAGCTGCAGTCTCTGGATTCGTAAAAGAAGGCGAAAACGGACTCGCACTTTTCGTAAGAGCAATTCCATATAACTTCTACGCTTTGTTTACAATCGTAATGCTTTTCACAATCACTCTTCTCAAAATGGATTACGGTCCGATGAAGAAAGCTGAAAAAGCAATGGATTCCAAAGCTGCAGAAGAAAAAGCTGCCGCAGTTGCAGAAGTAAAAACAAATGCACTTGTAATCGACCTTATCATACCAATCGCTGTTTTGATTATCTTCAGCGTAATCGGAATGATTTACTCAGGTGGATTCTTCACACCATTAGTAGAAGGTGAAGAAGGAATGATGCTTGCTAACGAAAGTTATCATAACTTTATTGAAGCATTTGCAAACAGTGACGCTTCAGTTGGTCTTGTAATCGGTTCATTTGCTGCATTAATCGTTTCTGTTGTTTATTATCTCTGCCGCAGAGTATTAACTTTCAAAGGCTGCATGGAATGTATCCCAGAAGGATTCAAAGCAATGGTTCCTGCAATTTTGATTTTGTCTCTTGCATGGACACTTAAAGGAATGACAGACAGCCTTGGAGCAAAAGAGTATGTTGCTACACTTGTAAGTTCTAGCGCTGCAAGTTTCAAGAATCTCTTGCCTGCAATCATCTTCATCATCGCATGCGGCCTTGCGTTTGCAACAGGTACTTCATGGGGAACATTCGGAATCCTCATTCCAATCTGTATTGCAGTATTCCCTGGAATCAACGATCCATTGCACATCATCTCAATTTCTGCATGTATGGCTGGTGCTGTTTGCGGTGACCACTGTTCGCCAATTTCAGATACAACAATCATGGCAAGTGCCGGAGCTCAGTGTAACCACGTTAAACACGTTAACACACAGCTTCCATATGCAATTACAATTGCAGTCATCTCTTTTGTAACTTACATCATCGCAGGTATTGCACAGAACGTATTCGTTCCATTAATCTTCGGATTAATCGCAACCATAGGAACAATGTTCGTCATCAAATATTTTCAAAAAAAGATGTAATTAAAATTGATTGCGCGTGTTAACTCGTTTAGCACGCGCTTTTTATTTGCAATCCACTTTGGTTCAATCAAAAGCGACTTTGGGCCGTCACCAGTCAATCTGTGAATTACAATTTCAGGTGGAATTATTTTAAGCGCCTTTATGATAAGATCAAAATACTCTTCCATCGAAAGAATATGAAATCCCTTTTCATAATATTCTTTTTCAAGTCTAGTTCCTTTCAGAACATTCAAAACCTGAATCTTAAGCCCGTCAGTACCTGCATCAAGAGCTGCTCGTACTGTATTCATCATGTCTTCTTCTGTCTCACCAGGCAAACCGAAAATAATATGTGTAACAATGTGAATGTCTTTATTAATTTTTTTCACACGACGAACCGCATCAAAATATTCTTCGTTCGAATAGCAGCGGTTAATGTACTCAGCAGTTTTCTCGTTTGAAGTTTGAAAACCAAATTCGAGGGAGAAGTGTTTTGTTATTTTTGTAATTTTCTGATTAGATGTGTTATCTGTTTCTAAATTGAAATCAGTATATACAGAAAATTTTTTCTCTGTCAGTGCGTTTATCTTTTCTAATATTGAGTCGCTTACACAATCCGGGCGGGTTGCGATGGCGATGCCGGCGATTTCTGGATGGGACAAAGCTTCTTCGTATTTTGAAATGAGTTTTTCTTCGTCGCCATATGTGTTTGTAAAGTTTTGAAAATAGGCGATGTATTGAGCCGCCCGGATATCAGAAGTGGAATTTGCATTGCCAGAGATCTCTTTTTTAACAAAGATTTCTTCTTTACCATCAATCTGCGGTTTTTTAATTTTCTTCTCTACAAGTTTCTTTGCCTGTTCAATCTGTTCAGTTATCGAAAGATTTCGTGACGCCGTAAAATCTCCCGAACCGGACGCGCTGCAGAAAATGCAGCCTTCGGTTCCACGAGTGCCGTCACGATTAGGACATGTACAGCCTGCATCAAGAGTAATTTTGTAGATCTTGATGCCAAAAGTTTTTTTATAATACTCGTTTACCGAAAGATATTTCATTAGTAGCTTTCTGCATCAGAGATAAAACATGCGATTCCTTCTGCAGGATAGTGTTCTCTGATTTCATCTACGATTTCCTTGATCTTTTCTGCTGACAAAGGAGCACAGTAGATTACGAGCATTTCGTTGAGCTGAGGCCAGATTGCGTCACCGAGTTTCGGGTTACTGTAACCGGCACCAGTTACGTTGTTAATTTTCGAATAATGATATGCTACTTTTTCCCTTCTGAATGCGTCAAAGAAGTCTTCTTCAACAGCCTGAGAGAAAATCAATTCAACACGAACAATTTTACTTGTTGCCATCATCAGCCTCCTCTACTTTTGGTTCTGCAGCTTTCTTTGCACGAGTGCGCTTTGGTTTAGCTGACTTCAAAGTTACATTATCTTCACCCTGAATGACAGTTACGAAACCTTCATGTTCATTGTAATCTTTAAGAACAAGCTTGTTCTTCTTTTTCTGAACGCGTTTAATCTTTTTTTCAATTGCAATCTTATCAGCTTTGTCACTGTTACGAAGGTCTTCAAGTGCTGCAAGCTTGCGGTCGACTTTTGCAATTTTCTTTCCATAACCTGCATTGAAGATGTAGTACAACGAAGGCATTACGAACAATGTCATCAAAGAACCGAATGAAAGACCACCAAGTACTGTCATTGAAATTGGCTGAATCATTTCTGTACCTTCACTTGGGAAGAATGACATTGGAATCAAAGAAATGATTGTTGTCAAAGTTGACATCAAGATTGGTCTCAAACGGCTGCGAGCTGCTTCAACACATGCTTCAAAGAGCTGGTATCCACGGCGACGCAAAAGGTTTGTATAGTCTACAAGTACGATACCGTTATTTACGATCATACCTACGAGCATCAAGAATCCGAAGATTGATACCATTGAGATTTTCTGGTGTGTGAAAATTCCTGCGAGGAGGTAAATTAATACTACACCGATGAATGACAATGGAATTGTAAAGATAACGATGAACGGATCTTTGAATGATTCAAACTGACTGGCCATGATAGCAAATACGAGAGCTGCTGCCATGATGATTACAACCAAGAAGTTCATTGCAGCTTCAAGGAAGTCTGCATTATCACCTGTAAATGTAAGTGTTACGCCTTCTTCCTGAGGAAGATTTTCTTTTACAAGAGCTGTCATCTTATCCTGAATCATCTTAACCGAAAGACCTTTTTTAGGAGTCAATGTAAGTGTTGTCATACGAGTCTGTTCTTTACGGTTAATGCTTACAGGTGAAGTTGATTCTTCATAATGTCCGAATGTTGAAATTGGAATTCTTGTGCCATTGGAATTTGTTACGAAGATGTTGTCCAAGTCTGTAAGTCTTGTTTTATCTTCTTCTGAAAGTGAAACTACAAGGTCAATTTCATCACCTTTGTCTTCATAGCGAGTTGCTGTTGTTCCGTCGATGTTAGCTTTAATTTCTGAACTTACTGAATAAACATTGAGTGCGAGGTTGTACATCAATTCACGGTCGAATACGATTTTAACTTCTGGCAAACCGTCTTCGAGATCTGAGTCAACTTCATCAATATAATCTGTTCCCTTTTCTTTAAAGAGTTCTTCTACTTTCTTTGTATAAGATGTAAGCATCTTAAGGTCATCACATCTGATTTCACAAACAAGACCTTTTGCCATACCGTCCTGGCGTTTACCAAACTGAATTTCAGCACCAGGGAATTTTGTAAAGTAAGGTCTCATTTTATTTCTTACAGACTGAGCACCATCGTATCCAGGCTTTCTGTCTTTTTCATCATAAAGCTTAATACGAACAGTAGCAGTGTTTGTATCAGAAGATGAACTCATAAATCCACCGCCACCAACTGTAGAACTCAAGTGCTTTATACCTACAACTTCCTGCTGAGCAATTGATTCAATTTCTTTTACTACACCTTCTGTAATGTCGAGACGAGTTCCTTTAGGCATTGTAATTGTAATTGAAACGTTTGAACTTTCAGACTCAGGCATGAATACGTAACCCATAAAGTAAACAGCTACGAAACTCAAAATAAGCAGGCCAAAAATTCCACCAAGCAAAAGTTTTTTATGTCTTAAAGTTTTTGCAACGGCATTTGAATAAACTGTATCAAGTTTATCAAAGAACTGTCCCAAAGCTCTGTTAAGTTTTCCATCGTGTTCGCGTCTGTCACCAGCATTGCTTACAACAAGATAACTTGAAGACAATACAGGAACGAGTGTAATGGCAACGATCAAAGAACAAACGAGTGAGAATACGATTGTTACTGCAAGGTCATCAAGAAGCTGACCGATCATACCCATTTTCTGTTTGAGCATAATCATCGGTAAGAAGATACAGATTGTTGTCAAAGTTGAAGAAGTGATGGCAGCAACCATTTCCTGTGCACCAAGAACAGCTGCAACTTTTGGCTTTGCATCTTTCTGTCTGTATGAATAAATATTTTCAAGTACAACGATTGAGTTATCTACAAGCATACCTACACCGATCAAAAGTCCGGCGAGGGAGATTGTGTTGAGTGTCATTCCACGGAGCCACATCAATACGATTGTAACGAGAAGTGATACCGGAATTGAAATACCGATGATCAATGTACTCTTTACAGATCTCAAGAAGATAATCAAAACCAAAATCGCAAGGAACGCACCTTCGATTACAGATTTGATTACTTCATTGATTGTTGCTTCGATTGAGTCTGTTGTATTCCAGATTTCAAGGAATGTAACGTCACTTGGCAAAATCTTTTTGATTTCAAGCATCTGCTTTCTTACTTTCTTTGCTGCCTGTACTGAGTTTTTACCAGACTGACGCTGCAATGAAAGAGAAACACAAGGTTCACCGTTCATGAAAGCGAGTGTTGACTGCTTTTTATATCCTTCGTAAACATCTGCAATGTCACGGAGTTTAATTGTTCTTACCTGTGGAACAGCTCCAGGTTCTGCAGAAGTTACCTTCCACGAGATTACTGTATTCTTTACGTCTTCGAGGTTGTTGTATTTACCAGCAGACTGAATTGTATAGTTGATGTCACCACTTGTAATCTGACCACCGGCACTCTGTACGTTCTGTGCACCGATAAGCTGAGCAACACCTGTAATTGTCAAATTGTAAGCTTCAAGACGGTCACGAGGAATATCAACGCGGATACATTTTTCACGACCACCAGAGATGTTTGCAGAAGCAATTCCATCTACCTGTTCAAGCTTTGGCTGAACGATGTCTTCTGCAAGTTTACGAAGCTCTTCTGGTGTACGGTTACCTTTGATGGCAATTGACATGATTGGCATCATTGAAGGGTCCATCTTGAACATGATTGGTGCATCTGCATCAGTCGGCAAATATTTTCGAACCATATCAATCTTATCACGACAGCTCGCAACAGATTCATCGAGGTTTACACCATAGTTCATTTCAAGAAAGACGATACTCTGACCTGTAGAAGATGTTGATGTCATATTCTTCAAACCAGAAACACCAGAAAGTACGCTTTCAAGAGTTCGCGTACAAGTCTGTTCTACTTCTTCCGGACCTGCATTTTTGTAAGTTGTTACAACAGCAATGTATGGAAGTTCCATATCCGGAAATTTATCGATAGGAAGGTTTAACGCTGCGTAAATTCCAAGCGCAACCAACAAAATAAATATCATTAAAACCGTTGTCGGTTTATTTACTGAACGCTCTGAAAGAGACATATTTTACACTCCAAGAATTAGTTTTCAGAAACTGAAACAACGTTTACCAAAGAACCGTCATCAAGCAAAGTCTGTCCTTTGATTACAACAAGGTCACCGTTTGTTACACCCTGTAAAATTTCCTGATATTCATCAACACGAATACCAACTTTTACCGGCGAAAGAACTACCTTTTTCTGTTCTCCATCGTCTTCGATGATGAACACATAGTTTTCACCTTTTCTTGTAATTACAGTTCCATAAGGTACAACTGTTACGCCTTCTTTATGTTCTGTTACAAGGTGAATTTTTGAATACATACCGATTTTAATTCTTGGATCGTTTGTATCGAGAGAAAGTTTGATGTTCATTGTTCTTGTTGATGTATCAAGAACAGGGCTGATTTCTGTGATGTGAGCATCAAATGTTTCACCTGGATATGAGTTGAAAGAAAGTTTTGCTTTCTGATTCATGCTGATGCGGGAAACAAATCTTTCTGGAACTGAAGTTTCGATTTCAAGTTTTGTAATGCTTGCAACTTTTGCAACGATGCTCGACTGAGCAACGCTTGTTCCGATTACAACAGGAAAATAAGTAACTGTTCCATCAACAGGAGCTCTTACAGGGCTTGCTGCGAAAACCATGCCAGGACGGCTTGCATCAACTGCACAAAGAATCTGTCCCTTTGTTACTTTCTGTCCAACCTTTACATAAATCTGTGAAATCTTTCCTGCAGTATCCGGCATTACGGCAACTGAAGAAGCTGCATCAACGTCACCACCAAATTCAAGATAATCATCAAGAGAAGTCGGAGCAACTTTATATGCGTTAACGGCAAAAATTGCTTCTACATCTCCCTTTCCTTTGTTGTCTTTTTTACAACCTGTAAATGCTGTAAGAGCTATTGCAATTACAGCTGCTGCCAATAAAGTAGTTTTCTTCATTTTTATTTATCTCCTGTCTTTGTAGTAGGTTCTCTTTCAATTGATCCGTTGATAGTGTTTTCGAGATCCATCAAACTGATCATGTAATTATATTTTGCATTTGCAAGACCAAGCTGTGCAGATTTCAACTGACTTTCTGTATCAGCAAGTGCCAAATATTCTGTTGTACCGTTTCTGTATGCCTGCCATGTGAGGTTGTAAGACTTCTGTGCAAGCTCTACGTTTCTCTGGCTTGATTCGATTGCCTTGCGGCTTGATTTTAATCCTGCAACAGCCTTGATAATTCCAAGTTCCATCTGCTGCTCTGTATTTTTCAAAGTATTTTCAAGCTTGTCGATGTTTGCCTGAAGTTCTTTTGCCTGAGTTCTTGAAGATGACCAAGGAAGCATGTTTGTTAAGTTCCATGCGAGAGTCAAACTCAAAGCACCTCTGTCCATCCAGTTATTTTTGTTTCCCCAATCACTTTCAAAAGCATTTGTTAGCGTAGGCTGTCCGTTCCATCCGATTGAAATAGAAGGAATATAAGTTCCAAGGTCAGCAGCGCTCTTGTTGATCTTCAGGATTTTAATCTGCTGTCTCAAAGCTTTGATACTGAGGTTGTTTGCTAATGTGTCATTGATAAGTTTCTTTTCATCAAGATCAGCTGGAACAAACTCAGGATTGATTTCTCCTTCGAGTTTAACATCTGTGTCCAAAGGCATACCAATCATATTCAAAAGGCCTTTTACAGCAAGCTCATAAGTCGTTTCTTCCTGTTCAACAGTTGGAACCTGGTTAAGGTACTGAACCTGTGACTGAAGGTACTGCATTTCTGGAATATATCCGTTTCTAAAGTTAATTGCAGCCTGATCCATTCTGTTCTTTGCATTTACGAGGTTAGCCTGTGAAATTGCAAGTTTTTCCTGTGCAAGCAAAACCTGATAGAAAGTTTTCTTTACATTGATTGCATTATTTTTAACAGCCTGTTCCCATGTAATCTTTCCGCTTTCGTAGCCTTCAATATTTGCTCTCATCGACTCAATCATTGCAACGCTAAAGTTAAACTGAATCGAAAGATTACCCATTACTGTCCAGTGCTCTGATTCTGTAGGATCTGAGGCAACATATCCAGGGTTAATTGCAGACATAATCTGTGCCATCTGATTCGAAGCTTCATTCGATCTTGATAAAACACCAGTTGTACTTACAGCTGGCAAGAATGTATTCCATGCAACATATGACTTCCATTTTGCAAGTTCGAGATCAATCTGTGAACTTGATAAAGTCAAACTGTGTTTTACTGAATAATCAACTGCATCATCAACAGTAAGAATGACTGTTGACTTAGCTTCATTTCCAGGTAACACAATTGGTTTCTGTTCAGCATTCTGAGCAAAAACTGTTCCGCAAGTAAAAAGACAAACAGCAAAAACTGTGATCATTTTACCGAAATGTTTAGTAATAAAAGTTTTCATTATACTCCTCTGACTATATAGACACCTTAATATGTTATTTATGCACTCCACATTCAATTAATTTAAAAATATCGAATGCATAATCTTTTTCCTGACTTAACAACTTTCTGTCTTTCATATCAACAAAAGTTGCCATCTCTCCGATCAATGCGGAAACCCATCCGATGAAAACATTTTCAGAAATACTTTCATGAATCGGATCTTTAAAGCTTACTGGAAGTGAAAAATCAATTATATTTTTCTTTCCATCCACATCACAAGATGTGTTGTGACTTTCAGAAGCCCAGCAATGCATCATTACAACGAAAGGTCTTTCTAACAAATAATTGCTTTCAGTCTTGATGATTACATAAATCATCTCATCAAAACTTTTTACACTTTTTAATTTATCAACAAGAACTTCTCTGATTGTATTAAGTTCCTGATAAAGCATTTTATTTATAAATTCAGCCTTATTATTAAAATAAGAATAGAGACTGCTTTTGGCAAGATTCAATTCGTCACTTAAGCGTTCTATCGTTACTCCGTTAATTCCATTTTCTGCAAACACTTTTGCAAATGCCTTAAAAAATCTCGTGTCCTCAATTTTTGCAATTTCACTTACATCACAGATCGCATTCAATTCTTCAAGTCTTTTTTTATCAAATGGAATTTCACCGCGCCCGATTCCATTCCAGGTAAGCTTAATAATTCGTTCGATAAATTCTTCTTTTGTTTCTGAAACAGAATCTTTTTCAATAAACATTCGTCTTGTAAAATAAAAAATCATCGTCGCAAGACAAAAATACAATTTTACAAATCGCAATGTAATTACTCTTGTCTTAAACTCTTCAGAAAAAACAACACCGTGCTCTTCGAGTCCCTGCATCAGGCAGCTCCCGATTCCATTTTCAAAATTCTTAAGATTAAGAAAAAATCCAAGATAAACCGGTTTCTCAAAAAAGAAATTCAAAACTTTTGCACACAACTCATGAAACTGCTCATACCCGCAAGGCTCAAGCTTTTCTGAACTGAAAAAATATTCTTTGTCAGAAAGCAAACCCGCAATGTCAGTCAAAAACACATTTTTCATTTCAGACAAAAGCTCTTCTTTGTTTTTAAAATGACGAAAGATGGCTGTCTTGGAAATTCCAACTTTTTCAGCCACTTCCGAAAGAGAAAACATCGAATTGCGAGGTCGGGAACTAAGCTTAAAAGCCTCGTTTAGAATTTGTTCCCTTGTATTGCGTTTCATTGCCATTTCTTAACAATTATGTTACCGAATGTTCGGTAACTAAAATATAGGGAATTTTTGGTGGAAAGTCAAGAAAGCGGGAGTTTAAATTTTGGGGAGAGAGGAATTTGGAGTGTTTTTATGTGGAATTTGGAAAGCTGTAGTATTTTTGGTAATATTTTTATCAATCGCGCGTATTTTATGAGTGGAGGTTATTTTAATGGAATGTAATACTACCACTCACCCGCAGTACCGCGACAGGCTGTTCAAAGCCATCTTCGGCCGTGACACGGAGCAGAGCAAAGTCTGGAGGCTGCAGCTGTACAACGCGCTTAACAATTCTCACTACACCGACCCGGACGCTCTCAAACTCAACACAATCGACAACGTCATCTACATCACGATGAAAAACGACATCTCTTTTCTCATCGACTCTCAGATGAATCTGTATGAACAGCAGAGTACGTATAATCCGAATATGCCGCTGAGGGGACTGATGTATTTTTCGCAGTTGTATCAGATGTATCTATCGGAGAACGAAAAGGATGTTCACAGGCCGAAACTGATCAAAATTCCAAACCCTAAGTTCATCGTATTCTACAACGGAGAAAAGCAATGTCCGGATAGAACGCTGCTTAGACTTTCAGACTCATTCGAAATCCCGGATAAAACTGGTTTCTTTGAATGGACTGCTGAAATGATAAACATCAACAGAGGGCACAATGAATCTCTTCAAAAAATTTGTGAGCCGTTGTATAATTATATAAGTTACGTTTCACGAATCTCGGACAACAAGAAGAAAGGACTGTCTGGGACTGCAGCAGTAAACGAAGCCGTAGACTGGGCAATTAAAGAAAATTTTTTGAACGGCTTTTTCAAATTACAGAAGGAGGAAATCCTGGCTATGAGTTTGACAGAATTTGACGAAGAAGCTTTCCGTAAGGGATGTTATAACGATGGTTTTGAAGATGGTGTTGAAGAAGGAATTACAAAGGGAATTGAACAAACCAAAATCGACAGCGCCCGAAAACTTTTCGAAAACGGTGTCTCAATAGAACTCATTTCAAAGTCACTTGATATGTCTGAAGAACAGATAAAAGAAATCGTTAAAGACGTTGTGATTGCCTAACTCTTTTCCCCTTACAAAATCTCAATTAGTTCTTTCATCTTCTCTTCACTTGTCGCCCAGCTTGTTGCAAATCTTATCGCGGTGTGATCATCATCTACCTTTTCCCAGAAGCCATATTTAACATGTTCCGAAAGTTTCGGTAACTTGAAATTTTCCACAACGACAAACTGCTGGTTAGTCGGAGAATCAAGCAAGAACTTGTAGCCTTTTTCTGCGAGTGCCTTTTTGATTACCATTGCCTGTTCAATTGCATTCTTACTGATTTTGAAATACAGATCGTCAGTGAAAAGCGTATCAAACTGAACTCCGAGAAGACGGCCTTTTGCGAGAAGTGCGCCGTGCTTTTTTGTGAGGTTTACAAAATGTGCCGGCTCGTTGTTGTGTGTGAAAACGATTGCTTCACCGCAGAGGGCGCCGACTTTTGTTCCGCCGATATAAAAGACGTCGGCAAGTTTTGCGAGTTCTGCCAATGTGATGTCGCATTCAAGGCTTGTAAGTCCGTAGCCGAGTCTTGCGCCGTCTACAAAAAGTGGAATTTGACGCGTTTTGCATACACGAGAGATTTCAGTTAGTTCTTGTTTTGAATATAATGTGCCGTATTCTGTCGGAAACGAAATGTAAATGAGCCCAGGAAAGACCATGTGTTCGTGATTTCCGTCTGCGTAAAAGTCTGCGATGTACTCGTCAAGTTCTTTCGCATCCATTTTTCCGTTGTGGCCAGGGACAGTTAAAACTTTATGTCCCGTATATTCAATTGCTCCCGCTTCGTGAACGCTTACATGTCCTGTGTGAGCTGCAATTACACCTTCAAATGGTTTTAAAATCGAGTCGATTACAAGCTGGTTTGTTTGAGTTCCGCCTACGATAAATTCAACTACTGCATCTTTATCTTCACACGCAGCTTTGATTTTTTCTTTTGCACTCTCGCAGTATTTATCAACGCAATAGCCGCTGAGTGCTTCCATATTAGTCTGTGCAAGGCGTTCCAGAATTAAAGGATGCGCCCCTTCGATATAATCAGATTCAAAATTTAACATAAGCGAATTATAGCACAGAACAAAAAACGCACCAACATCAGATTACAAACATCTTCAAAATAATTTTTATCTGACAATAAACTTTCACAAACAGCAAGATAAAATTCCACTTTATTTTTCAAAACTTTGGACTTATAATTAAATTACTATGGTTAATATTCTGCCGATTGCCAGTGGAAAGGGGGGAGTCGGAAAGAGCGCGATTGCCGTTAATCTTTCGATACTTCTGGCGCAAAAAGGAAAAAAAGTTGTTCTCATGGATTTTGATCTGGGTGGTGCAAACCTGCACACTTTGCTCGGACTCAAAAATAATCACGCAGGTCTTGGAAACTTCATCTACAAACAGGAAACTTCGCTCGAGCCTTTAATGCAGGAAACAAGTGTTCCTAACCTCAAGTTTATCGCAGGTGACTGTCTGTTTCCGGGCACTCCTAACATGGGATATTTCATCAAGCGAAAAATCATAAAAGAAATCGAAGCGCTTGATGCAGACTACGCTGTTCTCGATCTCGGCGGCGGAACAACTTACAACACACTCGACATTTATCTTTTGACATACAATTCGCTTTTAGTCACCAGCCCGGAACTTACTTCCATTCTAAACGCATATTCATTTTTAAAAGCTGCAGCATACAGATTCTTAAACAGACAGTTCAAGGCAAAATCTGAAGAACGCGCACTCATCGACAACTACATCAAGACAAGCGTTGCCGGTGCCGAAAGTTCTTACGTTGCACTCGTCGAAGAAATCTGCAGACTGTTTCCAGAGTCTGGTGCAAAAGCAAAAATGGAACTTGCCAAATACAGACCTCAGGTAATTCTCAACATGGGAAGAACAACTCAGGATCTCGAGATGGCACGACGCCTTCGTTCCCTCGTATGGAATAAGCTCAACATCACGCTCGACTTCGTAGGCTTTACACCGCGCGACAACTCAGTTGAACTTGCAGTTGCAACAAGAACTCCTGTTGCACTTTCAAAACCAGAAAGCCCATTTATCAAGCAGCTCAATACAGCAAGTGACAGAATCCTTTCTCACACTTACAACTTTAACGAAAACCTCGAAGACTCTGATCCGACAGATTCAACTGACATTGAAGCACTCACAGGAGAATTTTCTAATATACTGAAATAAATTTTTCAGAGAAATTTAATCTTCATAAAAATCAACATTCAGAATCATCATTCTGTTTGTTGATTTTTTTTACGAGCACTTTAAAAGTTGCAGGATCAAAAACAACTTTTCTTGACGGAACTCCGCCAAGATCTTCTGCGATAATCGGAATATTTAATTTTGCGAGATATTCTTTTGCAAAACGGATGTTCTCATTTCCAACCATATCAAGATTTGAATCAGGAATATTAAAGACATTTGAACCGCCAAAGATTTTTGCCTGAAAATTAAATTTCTTTGCGCCTTGGAATTCCATTTCTTTTATGAGTTCATCAATTGCATATTTTCCGTATTTTGTTTTGAGAGCACCGTTCAAATCTGCTTCTGAATCAGCAAATTTATCTTTTGCGAGCATAAAATGATTAATGCCGCCAATCTTATTTTCTTCATCAAATAAAACGATTGCTACACAAGAACCAAGAATTGTTGAAACAAACTCTGGACCTTTTGAAACGTAAAATTCACCTGGATATATCGTTACAACTTCACGCTTAAAGTGATTATCTAAATATTTTACCATTTGAGACCATCACCTAGAAGAATGTTATATCGCCTGATTCAACACCGTTTTCTACTTCGAAACTACCAAGCTGACCAGCTTCTTCTTTATGAGCAGTAATCGTAAAGTGCTGTACAAGTTCTTTAAGTCTGTCATCTTTGAGTTCCCATGAGCTGACATTAAGTTGCTGCATATATGTCATTTTCTTTGCTTCAAGTCTTGTAACTTCATCGCTCATCTGAGACATTATATGCTTAAGATTACTATGTACATCTTCAAGTTCATTGAGTCTGTTCTGAACTGAAACACAAATCTGTTCAAAGCCAGCAGGGAATACGCTGAACGATGAAAGAATGGAAGAAAGTCCATCCTGTACCGAACGGAATTCATTGAAGAATGCATTTTTCGCAATTCTGATTTTATTCATCTCTGCGTTGTCATTTCTGATTGCAGATGTAAACTGTTCGAGAAGATCACCAATCTGAGTGATGAATGTAACGAGCATTTCCTGCATTTCATCAAGCGAATCATTCGCATTGTTGATAAGATTATCCATGTCTGTTACAGAATCTTTTACCGCAATGATTGCAGGGTTCTTTGCAACTTCAATCTGCTGCAAAATTCTTACATGGTGAAGTCTGTCGATGATTGGTTTCAATGCTTCGAATACTGCAAACATCTGATGTGCTTTTACAGTAATCTCGTTACAGTTTCTTTCGAGTGATTTCTGACTCGACTGATATAAGCCGAACATCGATAAAATTTCTGCAAAGTTGTCATTAATCTTTGCCATGTTTGCATAGATGTTGTCTTTTGTAACTTTCTGTCTGTCCAAAAAGCGGCTGATGTATTCAAGTCGTTTTGGTTCAACTGCGCGCAAAGTATCAGATACTTTTACCCAGTTTGATTCAAATATTTCTGAACTCTTCTTGATGTTGTCACAAATGTCATCGAGTACAGAATTAGAAAGTTTCAAAAGCTGAATGTTAAATGTTACGTTATCAAGAAGATCTTCGTTTACTTCCTGTGAAAGATCGATTGCAGAACATTCCTTGAGACACAAAAGAATATGTTCCATTGCCTGACGAATAATGTCCTGAAGCTGCAATCCTTCCATCGCTGCCTGAATCGGCGGATAAACAGAATTGATGATGTCTTTAATTTCGTTGAGAGGATCTGAAGCCATCGAAATCAAACTGTAAACGCTTGATGATGAAGTGGAACCGGATGTAGAAAGATTTTTCTGCGAATCCATGATTCCATTAAATACTTTTTTAAGTTCTTTTATTTCATGCAAAAGCTGCTGCTCTTCTTCGAGAAGCTTATTTGCATAGATGTTCATGTCTGTAGAAAGCTGTTTCAAACTTTCTGTAATACTACTGAATGCACGGCCCTTTTCACCAGACTTAATGGAAATTACCATGGCATTGAGCGCAATAAGTTCCATCTCTTCTGAATTATCTTTGATTTTTTTTACGTCTGCATTTACATTTGAAAGGTCAACGATTTTTGCGTTGAGTGCATCAAAAAGCGGAGTATATTTTCGATCATAGAAAGAAAAAAAGCGTTCCTCATTTGAATCGACTACTGTATTCTGTTCCTTTAGCTTGTGAAACATTTCAAGAAGCGAATCCATTGAAGAGCCTTCTTCTTTATTTAAAAGAAGGGGAAATCTTTCTGCTAGATTCAAAAAAATTTCTTCTGTCTTGTCGCTGTAAAGCTGAATCTGTTCCTGTATATCCTTGGCGTTCATATCAAACCCTCTACTGTTTGTAAATTCAATTTTATTACAGAATTCATGTTTTTTAAAGAAAATTCGTGATTTTTTTTGGAGAGAGTATGGTGGAATTTGCCCGGCCAGGAGAGAATTTTAGTGCCGGGTTTACAAATCTTTGCCTATATATTCCTTAATTGTCGAAATCATCTTGTCTACTTCGATTGGTTTCGCAATATGAGTGTTCATTCCAGCTGCAACACATTTCTCGATGTCTTCTGTAAAAGCATTTGCAGTCATTGCGATAATTGGAACTTTGTGCGCATCTTCTCTTTCAAGATTCCTGAGGAGATGAGTTGCCTGTAATCCATCCATTACCGGCATCATGACATCCATCAAAACGACATCATAATAATTCAATTCTTTTTCACTGAACTTATTAAGAGCTTCAAGACCATTTCCTGCAATTTCAACTTCCATTCCCTCGTTAATAAGAAGTCGAGATGCAATTTCCTGATTAAGTTCATTATCTTCAACAAGAAGTGCCCGTTTTCCTTTAATTGAAACTTCTGTAACTGATTTTTTACCAGCAGATGTTTCTTTTCCGGCTGTTACTTCAGAATCAAGAGTTTCAATTTCAAGAACGATTGTAAACTCTGTTCCTTCGCCTGGAGCCGAAACACAATCAATTGTTCCGCCCATGAGACGAACAAGGTTATGAACAATCGCAAGTCCAAGTCCTGTACCGACTTTGTTTACAGAGTTGGAATCTTGAGTAAATGCATCGTACATAATCTTCTGGAACTCTTTAGTCATTCCGACACCAGTGTCCCTGATTACAACTTTTACTTCAACGCTGGACTCTTTCTGTTCCACTACATCAAGTAAAAATTCAATTCGACCGCCATCAGGTGTATATTTTGAAGCATTTGATAAAAGATTCATTGCTACCTGCTGAATGTGAAGGCGGTCAACGTTAACCATATAACCGCGGTATTTGTCAGGATCACGATTGCAGTAGAATGTAATTCCGTTTTTGTCACACATAACATGGGCAAGAGTGATGATATTTTCAAGCATGTCACCAAAAGATGCTTTTGATTTTCGGATTTCAAGTTTACCACTTTCAATTTTTGACATATCAAGAATATCATTCAAAAGACCAAGCATGTAGGAACTTGAAGATCTGATTTTATTAATATCTCTTTCAAGTGCAACAGGATCTTCAAGCTCTTTACTTGCGAGTTCTGCAATACCCATGATTCCGTTCATTGGAGTACGAAGGTCGTGTGACATTCGTGACAAAAAGTCACTCTTTGCATAATTTGCTTTTTCAGCCTGCTTGATGGCAAGGGCAAGTTTTTCGTTCTGCTGATTTTCCATCATTGTAATTGCAGTAATATCCGTACAAACGAAAATCAAAACGTTTGCATTCTTTTCAAGATAGTAAACTTTTTCCTGCTTGATTTCGATTGAGCCGTCTTCTGTTCTTGTATGATAAGTAAAACTTACTTCATCAGTAGAATTAAGTTTTTCCTTGATGTTAGTTACATTAAAGTCTTCTCTGATTTTATCTTTATCTGAATCAGGAATTTTTTTCTTAAGGAACTCTGCCATGAAGTTTGAATAATCAATTACTTCATCATCCGGAATCCATGTAAGGCCTTCTGACTTGTTGATAAACTGAACTACACCTGTAATCGTATTGAGCCAGAAAATATATTCAACGTCTTCATTCAATACAGAGTCTTTTGTAATTGTTGAAATCGTCTGGCTTGTGATGTCTTTCAAATAACAATATGCTTCGATGTCACCGCTTGTCGGATTGAAAGCAAGTTCCATACAGAAATTAAACCAGTGAAGTGCACCGTTTGAAAGCTGGTAACAGAAGTCACATTCTTTCTGACGGGCACCGTTTTTGAAAGAGATGATGAGCTCTTCGCGTTCAAGTGTAGTTGCAAAACCTTTGTTCTGTTCTCGTGTTGTGATGATGCTGCGAAGGAAATTTAATTCGCTTACTGCAGAATTTCCTGCAACACCTTTATTCAAATCAGGAACATTGATAAATCTTTCAAGAACAATATTTTTTGTTAAGTTAAGTCGTGTATATGCCGGATAACTCTGCTGAACGAAACTCTGGTACTTCATGATACCTTCGTATTCGCGTTCTGCACGTTTCTGGCTTGTGACATCAGTTGAAGAACAGATTGCCCTTACAACCTTTTCATTTTCAGTTTTGATAGCTCTGTAAACAATGTGCTTCCATCTGTCTGTAAATACATTGTTTCTGATATCTTCGATTCCGATTGGAATATCAATTTCAATTGATTTTTTAGTCTTGCCTTCCTTAAAATCCTGAAGCATGCGGTTAAACTGTTCACGATATTCACGCTGGATGATTCCTGAATAGATCCATCCCATTACGACATCATCTGTCTTGATATCAAGAAGTGCGTTATCAACAACACCAGTATCTGCTACAGGTTCTGTTGCACTCGGAACAACTTCTTCATCTTCATCAACAGGCTCGAGCTCTTCAAGAAGAAAATCAGTATCTTCAGGAACTTCTGCTTCTGTTTTAGAAAAGTCACATTCCCAGTAAACAGTTTCACTTTGATCCATTACGGCATGGAGCATCTTTCTGTTTTCTGAAAGTCGCTCTTCTATTTCTTTTCTCTTGTTAACCTGAATAATTATTAATACGATTCCACCGATAAAAATTGCAAGAATTAAAATCAAAGCAACAATTGCAATTCTGATTGTACTTGCATAACTTTCATTTTCGTTTAAGTAAATCGTATCATTCGGGAGCTGCTGTTTCTTGATTGAAAAGCGCTCCATCATTCTTCTGTCAAAATAATATTTTGCAGGACAGTCTGTGTTGATGCTGAGATAGCGAGGCTCGATTCCTTCAAACAATTCCCAGATTCTTTCTCCTGCAATTGAAGCCATTTCTTTATACGAGCTGCAGTAACCACCTAAAACGCCGTCATTCAAACCAGATGGAGTACAGCTGAAAACCGGAATCGATCTTTCAGCACAGCAATCAAGAATATACTTAGATCGGTTATGCAAAGGACCATCAACTGATTTTTCTGCAGAAAGATAAAAAACAACGCTTGCTTCATCATTATTCTCAAGTGACTCTCTTATCAATGAATCACTTCTATCTGCAACATTAATTTCTTTGAAGTTTATTCCTTTAAACTTCATCGCAAGGTCGCCATAGATTTTTGATCCCATCTGACCAAGGAATGAATCATCGGTAATAAGATAAATTGATTTCAAATTTGGAAAAAGACGTTTTGCAAGAAGAACATTTTCATCAAAGTACAGTACTTCACGAATACCAGTGATGTTGTCATAAGTCATTCCTTCAATGATTAAATCAGATGCAGAAACACCGAAGAACACGATTGGAATTTTCGAAAAAAGTTCTTCATTGTAAGTAAGGCAGAAGTGAAATGCTTCGTTTCCTGATGCGATGATTGCATCAAAACTTTTTGTCTTTATATATTCTGATATTCTGTTATAGAAACTTTTGTAGCCGTCAATCTCAAGTGATTCATCATCATCCATGAACTGATAGAACAATTCATAGCCTTCTTTCAATGAATCTTTCAAAGATTCTATCTGTACTGAAGTAACTGCTGTATCTACTGCTGCAGATCCAAGAAAAAGAATTTTCTTATCTTTTGATGATGCGGCAAAACAATTAAAAGCAAAAACTGTGCTCAATATAAAGCACATTAAAATGCGAATATTCTTTTTTATGAAACTGAACAAACTAAACCTACTCATCTCTCTATTTAATTACAAATGTCTTAACATTACCAAATCCTTTAAATTCAACTGAACCATGATTTTCAAAATCATATCTTGAGCCAAGAGTAGATTTTACGCGTTCAGACACTGTAATACCATTTATTTTTCCTTCGTGGACAATGCGCGAAGCTAAATCAACTGTATCGCCCCACAAATTATATACAAACTTTTTCTTTCCGAATTCAGTTGCCACTGCCCTTCCGCTGTGAATTCCAATTTTAACTTTCAAATCTGTTTTATTTTTCTCATTGAAAGTTTTAAGATCCCTGAGAATTTCAAGCCCAAACTTAATCGTTTCTTCACAAGTGTTTTCATATTTGTCAGGAACACCAGAAACAACAACGTAAGAATCACTTACAGATTTAATTTTTGCAATTCTGTAATGAGAAGAAACAGCATCAAGATCTTCAAAAAATGCATGAAGATGTTTTGCAAGTTTTATTTCACCGATTTCTGAAGCAATTTTTGTAAAATTAGCAATATTCATAAATAAAACAGAAACATTGTCAAACTCTTCAAAAACAGGTTCCATGTTGTAATCAATTTTATTTGCAATCGAAAGCGGAAGAACATTCATGATCAAATCGCGTGAGCGCTTGTTTGCGCTGTTCAATTCTTCGATCATGTTCATGTCAGGGTTTTCAAGACCAAAATACATTACAAGACATGTAATTGCAGTACCAAGTCCGACAATCAAAAGGTCGCGGTTATACATCTGAATCAATGCAATTGCGCCCTGTGTGCAGCAGAAAATAATAATCGGAATAAATCTCTTTAACGAAACTTTTTTAAGATTAGTAAGCATTACACAAAGTACGAACACTACAGACAAAGAAGAAATCGTATAGACAACATTTGAAGGTGTTCCGAAAGAATAAATGTATTTACCAGTTCCACCGTATAAAAGCGGAGTGTTGATGATTACAATTGTTCCGATTACAAAACCGATGATGAAAACGATTGCCTCGACATACTTCCATGTAAGGTGTCTCTGTGAAATCTTCGAATAAAGTGTATTTGTGATTACATAGATGTCAATTGAAACGATATATGCTGTCATTACGATGAGATATGTTTTTGAAAGGAAAGTATTCAGACCAGAAATTTTTTCATTACCGGCAATAAACTTTGTGATTGTAATTACGCTTGCTATATCAAGTGCGAGAGTTGCAAATGTCAGAATCATTACAAATCTGAATACATAATTTGCAGGAGAAGACCATCTGCGTTTCGAGAAAAATACAACCATTAATGTTGAAATAAAAATTATACTGGCAATTTGAAATTCAATATTGTAATTCATGCCACGCCCTTAAAAGTAAGATTTTTTTCAACAATTTTTAATTATTAATTTAAACACAGCGGTATGGCTATAAGTCATTGGAGCAGAATGCATAAAGAAAACTACACCAGAAGCTGGTGCAAATATTTCTGAGATTATTTCATCAGTAAACGGATCATGAATTTCTGCGAGAAGATCGCCTTTTGAAACTTCAAATCCAACTTTAACTTTTGAAACAAAAAATCCTGCAGCAGGAGTCCTTACAGAGATGATATCATCTGTTTCTGACAGAACATCCGACTCATAACCGCCTAAAATCTCCGTATTAATTATACCCCTGTTTTTCATAAAAAGCAAAACAGAACGGAGCACGAGATGAGCCGAATTTCTGTCGATTTCGTCTGTAGAAGTGGAATAAATACTAAATGCTTTCACTCCGGAAAGCTGCCAAGAATAATTGAGAGTTCTTCTTTCGTCCGGATGAGGATTGCTGGTTACTACGTATGGCATCATAAAGTCTGTTGCACATTCAGAATATTCGAGCTCAGACTTAAAAATGCGTACATGAGGCAAAAAAGACCCCGAAGTAATCAATGCTGCAAACTGGATTCCGTATTCATAATCCTTTGTGGCATCATAAACATTTTTGGCTATGATTTCTGTTGTTACACCGTTGGACCTTCCGGGAAACATTCTGTTCATGTCTGTACTGTCGATAGACCAGAATTTCTTCTTTGTATTCATCGAATATGGATTCGTACTCGGAATTACCATTATTTCATAGCCTTCGTTTATTTCTCCGGCCTCTTCAAGTTCTTTGAGCCGTTTTACGATTCTTGAAGCGATAAACTGCTGCTGATATTCATTTCCTCGGGTCGGGCCGACAATGCAGACTGATTTTTTACCGCTGCCAAAAACAAATCCCTTTACATTAAAATCATCGCGGTAAAGACCGCCCATCTGGAAAAGATTTATCTCTCTCATACAAGTATTCTCCCGATTAAAGAACCAACTTCAACAACAGGATATTCCCTGATAGTAAACAGGAGTCCGCTTTCAGGAGCAAGAACTTCTTCTTTTACAGTTCCATTCAGCGGATCAATAATTCTTCCGAGAAGCTGATTTTTTTCAACATGACTTCCGCATTCAACTTCGCGAACAAACATTCCTGCAATTGCAGAACTGAGAACCTCAACTGCTTCCGTATTTTCTGCATATATCGATTTTTTTGTCTCAGAAACAGGGCCTTCCCAAATTCCAAGATGACTCATCAATGCAAACAAACCGTCAGTCACCTGCTCGCAATAATTTTTCGTACACGCCATCGCAATTCCCATATCAATTACGACCGCATCAATTCCACTTTCGTTTAAACTGTATGCAAGGGAATTTTCCTGAACGCTCGAACTGTTGTATGCCCAGATCAAATCAAGATTCATAAACCGGCATTTGTCTATGAGTTTGTCTTTAAATTTAAGTGGAATTCGTACCTGCGGAAGCTCTCTGATAAAGATACTTGACGCGTGAATGTCGACAACGAAGTCTGCTTCTTTGAGGTCCTGCATTATGGTTGATGCAATAAACTCAACCATTGTGCCGTCGCGAGTGCCCGGGAAAGTTTTATTCATGTCCATGTCAAAAGCGGGAATTGTTCGAGAGATGGAATCTATTCCGAGAGGATTGAGAGCCGGATAGATATCAACGATTCCTTTTAAAAACTCAGGATGTTCGTTAATTCTTTTCTGAACTTCAAAACAGATGAGCTGCCCTTCAAGTTCGTCGCCATGAATTCCAGTTACGATACTGATTTTCTTTCTGTCGCCTTTCGGATCATTTTCACTGACACCAGTCGGACAAAGAACTTTCTTTTTAATCAAAAGTTTTTCATCAATCGGAAGGTCAACGTTCACAACAGTTTTTATCATTCTCATCTCCTCTCTATTAAAAACTATCTATCGCGATAAATATTTTTTCTGATTCGTTTTACCGAACTTGCTTTCCCAATTTCATATTCACGAATTACATTTTCAGGAATCAAATTCATTTCGACATAAGTTTCATCGCGTCGTTTTGTAAGCGCAACAGGAAGACCGAAAACAATCAGACCATTTTGTCCAAACTGAAGTTCGATGTTCTCTTCACATTTAATTGCCTGTTCAACGACATAAACTTTTCCGGCAAAGTCCATTCCGTCAGCACTGATTCGTTCAAGACGAATGACATTTGTATTTAACTGAGATGGATTGACGATTACTTTGTGATCGATTCTAAGTTCTAGACTGTCACGCTGTTCTGCATCGAGAGAAAGTTTGTCGAGTTCTGCATAAAGATTTTTTTCAATTTCTTCAGAACTCTCTGTTTCGATAATTTCATCAGGTTTATCAAGTCCCGAATTATCATCAATTTTTTTGCCATAAAGATTGAGCTTCATAAACTCAAGACTTTCATTTTCTGTTTTTGCAGTTTTGATTTTTCCGATAAAATCAAGACCGCTTGCCTTGATGAGTTCCATTGCCTCAGCATCATCTTTAACATCAAGAAGAAAAATTCCTGGTGCGATGACTGTATGAATATGCGGAGCAAGAATGCTGTTGTGTTCTGCAACCATCGCAGCTTTTCCTTCGAGCTTGAGTACAAATCCTTTGTAGAAAGAAGCCATCGAATAAGATGCACTCCATTCTTCGATCTGCACTAAAAGCGTTTCCGGAATTTCATATGAAGCTCTTTCTTTCAAAAGTGAAATTATTTTTTCAGATGTAAGTCCAGAATCAAATCCGCGCATTATGCTCTGTCGCGAAATCGAGAATGAACAGACAGTATCAACTCTTTTGAGCGAAATAAATTTTGTAAGCTCGATAAAATCTTTTACCGCAAAACCAGGCATGAGATTTAATTCCATTCCGGCTTCGATGTTGATCATTCCGCGGAGACTTGTGGAATTTTCGGATGCGGTTTGTGATTCTGATTTTGATTTGTTAAAATCGAGGCCGCGTTTGTAAACTGGGGATCCGTTTTCAGAAGTTCCACACTCATAAATCAAACCTAACGCAAGCGCAACATCAAAAACACGATCCAGACCACCGGCTGTCGCAAACCCTGCAGCATCCACATTCGAAACACCTGCAATTCTCGCACGGCTTTCTGAAATCATTTTCGCAAAACGACCAGCGCCGATTCCCTTTGAAACTTCAACATCCCTCGGACGCGCAGCCACAAGAAAACCTGTTCTCAAAAATAAATCTCTCGTAAATGCGATGTCCCCAAGATTTACAAATGTATCAATGAGCGTCTGCGCCTGAACGCGAAGACTGTCGCGGCTAAAATGACCTGTGCTCGAAACTGCAATGTAAACAATCTGTTCGATAAAACTCTGATTTACAAACTGATAGAGCTTGCTCCAGTCAATTTCGACACCCTTGCCGCTTTCTTTTAAAATCGAAAGATTTAAAAACGAACTGTACAAAACAGAAAGTCTGTTTTTCTGCAGACCAAAAATCAAGCTTGCTGTTTCGAGAGTATGTTTTTTAAGAGTTCCGTCCTGCTTTGCGATGTTTGGATTTTCAATTACATAAGATGTAAAACAAGAAATGAACTCGGGTGTAATTACAGAGATTTCACTTTCTTTTTCTGTGTATTCGATTTCGGGCAAAAGATTTTTTATGTTTATCAAATCGTAAAATGCTTCGTCAAAGATCGGAGCAAGTTCGATGCATTCTTCGTTGTATTCAGTTTTGCTTGAAAAAATAATAAGTCGTTCTTCGAGATTGCGAAGCGTTTCGTATAAAAATGAATATGTAAAACTGTTTTCAAAAAAGTTTATAAGCTTTGATTCTGTCGCATCAGGAATGAAAACGATTGCACAAATGATTTCAATTTCTTCTTTTGTCAAAAAACTTTTTACTGCAACAAGATTTTCTCTTTTTCTGAAAAATGCAGAAAGGCTTTCAATTAATTTTTGTTTATTATACGGAGTTTTAATTTCTCCAAGATACATTCGCATTATTTCAAAAAAACGGTTCTCTTCTAAAAGTAAAAAACTTTCGCGCCATCTGAGAACTTTTTTTGCATGTTCGCTCATAAGAGGTTCGCGATTTATCATACAGAACCTCCTGACTGAGAAGAGATCTCAAAATCAGAACTGTCATTCATTTCAACGCCACGCATCCCTTCGCGTGCCCCGTCAATCTTTTCTGCGTCGTCCACAATTCCATCAAATGAACTTGCATCTGCGTATTTTACAATGCGATAAGTATAGCCCTGTTCTGCGAGAAATTTCTGTCTGTTTGAACCGAAATCTTCTTCGACTGTGTTGCGTGTAATCAAAGTGAAGAATCTTGATGTTCTTTCTTTTGGTCTTAAAATACGGCCAAGGCGCTGAGCTTCTTCCTGACGGCTTCCAAAAGTTCCGCTTACCTGAATTGCCATCGAGGCATCAGGAAGGTCTACTGCAAAGTTTGCAACTTTTGAAACGACGAGAACACGGATCTTTCCGTTTCTGAAATCAGAATAGATTGCATCGCGGTCAGCATTTTTTGTTTTACCTGTGATGATCGGCACATTTAAAAGTTTTGCAATTTCATCGAGCTGCGAAAGATACTGGCCAATAATTAAAATCTTATCGTCCTTAAATTTTTCTACAAGTTCCTGAACGATTTTTACTTTTACGCAGTTTTCACTTGCAATACGATGTTTTTCGCGTGGAAGTGCAACTGCATATTCAAATTCATCTTTTTCAGAAAGGTCGAGTCGTACTTCGATGCATTCTGCTTTTGCAATCCAGCCAGTGTGTTCAAGTTCTTTCCATGGAACATCGTAGCGCTTTGGTCCAACGAGAGAAAAAACATAACCCTGACATCCGTCTTCACGAACGAGAGTCGCTGTCAAACCGACACGGCGAACAGCCTGAAGCTCTGCAACAACACGGAACACAGGAGCCGGCAAAAGATGAACTTCATCGTAAATAATAAGACCCCAGTTTCTCTCGCGAAAAATACTGAAGTGCGGATAAGGTTCTGTCTTTTCAGGACGCCAGGTTAAAATCTGATAAGTTGCAACTGTAACCGGTTTAATAGTTTTTGATTCACCTGTGTATTCAGAAATGTCATCAGGATTAATATCTGTTTTATCTTTTAATTCTTCAATCCATTGATGAACTGAAGTAATGTTTGTCGAAATGATCAAAGTGTTTGTCTTAAGCATCGACATGATTTCAATTCCGACGATTGTCTTACCTGCACCGCATGGAAGAACGATTGTTCCAAATCCAGAGCCCGGACCTTTGTCACCGACAATCGCTTTTGCAGCCTCTTTCTGATAATCACGGATTTCAAATTCTTTTCCTGAAAGAGATTTTTCGCGAAGATTAATTTCAAACGGATCACCGTCACAAAGCGGAACTTCATCTTTAACAGGCCATCCGAGTTCGATTAATTTCTGTTTTACTGTTCCGCGGTCTGTGAGTAAAAGTGCAAATGAGTTTTCAATTTCGCAAGGCAACAGATATTTTTTCAACAATGGATTTGTGTCGAGCTGTTTGTAAATTGCTTTTGAAGCGGTTTGAAGTAATAAGTATTCGACTTTGATTTTTGGTTTAGTGGAATTTTCATCAACGCTTTCCAAATCTTCAGAATTAATTTCATTCTGTTTATCTGAAATCTCTTCTGGTGCAGGAATCAGTTTTATTTTTCCAAATTTGCCTGCTGTTTCTTCAATCCAGACTTCAACTGATTCAGGGACATCAAAGCGGGAAAATTCCCTCAAAACTTTAATAACATCTGAAAAAGTAAAACCGGCACTCGTTGCATTCCACAATGAAAGCGGAGTGAGGCGGTAAGTATGCAAATGTTCAGGAGAGCGTTCGAGTTCTGCAAATGGAATCAGGGCATTGCGGCATTCTTCTGCACGAGGTGCATGAACGTCCATCAAAATGCTTCTGTCACTTTGAACGATAAGAGGATTTAAAACTCGGGACTCATTATTTTCATTTTGCATAACATAATATTTTACAACATTGTGCTATAAAAAACTACAGAATAAAAGGAATCCCGATAGATATTTTGAAAAAAAGATTTAGATTTCCTGCAATTCTTTCTGTTCGAGAACGCGAATTCCGTTTGATTTAAGGACAGACTGCGCTTTTTCGACATCAGTTGTTCGCATGATCATATATGCACTTCCGGTCTTTTTGCCTGTAAAACCATACATGTATTCAACATTGCGGTCATTTTCGGCAAGAAGACGAAGAATCTTATTCAAGCTTCCGACTTCATCTGGAATTTCGATGGCAAGTACTTCGTTGATTTTTACTATGTAATCTTTTTTAGTAAGTTCATCAGAAAACTCTTCCGGGTTATCGACGATGATTCTGGCAATTCCAAAGTCAGTAGAATCTGCGAGCGACATTGCGCGAAGGTTAACTTTAAGGTCTGTGAAAGTCTGTGTAATTTTTACGAGAGTTCCCTGTTTGTTTTCAAGAAAAATTGAAATCTGTTTAATCGCCATTTTTTTCTCCTTCTAAAACCACATCGCTGGTTAAATGAGTTTTCGTGTATCAATTACACGCTTTGCTTTTCCTTCTGAACGCTCGATTGACTTTGGTGCTACTAATGTTACTTTAGCCTTGATCTGAAGAATTGTCAAAAGTGCATTTGAAAGTTTATTTTCTTCTGCCTTAACTTCTGCGATTACATCTGAGAATTTATCAGGTGTCATTTCTACTTTTACTTCGAATGTATCGTTGTTATTTTCGCGGCCAACAATAATCTGATAGTTTGAAGTATAACCCTGCTTTAACAAAACTTCTTCGATCTGACTCGGGAAAACATTTACGCCGCGAATGATGAGCATATCGTCTGTTCTTCCCATCGGTTTTGACATACGGATGAAAGTTCTTCCGCATGAACATTTTACTGTATTTAAAACACCGATGTCTTTTGTACGGAATCTCAAAAGCGGAAATGCTTTTTTTGTAAGAGCAGTGAAAACAAGTTCTCCTTTTTCTCCGTCAGGAAGTCTCTTTCCAGTTTTTGGATCGATCGTTTCAACGATGAAGTGATCTTCGTTGACGTGCATTCCATTCTGCTCAGAACATTCGTAGGCAACACCAGGTCCCATAACTTCTGTCAAACCATAAATGTCATACGCTTTGATTCCGAGTGATTTTTCAATGCTCTTTCGCATTTCTTCTGTCCAAGGTTCTGCACCAAAGATTCCGGCTTTAAGTTTAATATAATCAGGACCGAGTCCCATCTCTTTCAATGTCTCACCAAGATAAGCAGCATACGACGGAGTACAGCACAAAACGCTCGAACCAAAATCGTGCATAACTGCAATCTGTCGCTGAGTATTTCCTGCGCTGATTGGAATTACAGTACAACCAAGTTTTGTCGCGCCGCCGTGAATTCCAAAACCACCAGTAAACAAACCATAACCGTATGCGTTGTGCAAAAAGTCTCCCGCACTCGCACCGATTGCAACAAGCTGACGCGCACAAATATCTTCCCAGATATCAAGGTCACCTTTTGTATAACCCACAACAATCTGCTTGCCTGTAGTTCCACTTGAAGCATGAAGACGAACTACATCTTTCATCGGAACGGCGAAAAGTCCGTACGGATAAGTCTGTCTTAAATCGTCTTTGCATGTAAATGGAATTTTATCAAGGTCGTCGATTGATTTGATGTCGTCTGGTGTTACGCCGGCTTGTTTGCAGCGTTCGCGGTAATATTCTACATTTTCATAAACATGGCGGAACTGTTCTGCAAGTCTCTTTGACTGAAGTTCACGAATCTCTTCGCGCGGCATTGTTTCATATTCTTTCTGATAATATTTTTCACACATAGTTTTATTGTCCTTAAAGGGAAGTTCGTTAATTTGAATGGTTACCGTGTACGGCTAAAAAAGCTCGTTGCACAAAAAAAGAAATTATACTCGCCAACTGGCGAAGCTTAAAGTAAAGAGAAAACTGAGGATGTTAAAAAAGGCGAAAGCCTTTGTGTTATTTAACATGATTATATTTTAGTAAGTTAGTTGGAAAATGTAAAGGGCATAAAAAAAACAGTTCAAGATATTATACATCATGAACTGTTTTTATTTAACAATTAATA
>JAGHSB010000219.1 GCA_018066075.1 Candidatus Treponema scatequi | reverse complement strand
GACTTTATGCAGATTACAGAAGTCCACGAAAAATTAGAGGCACTTCAGAAAGTACTTTTAGAGAAATATGAAATTGAGATTCAGTTAAAGGAAAATCCAGCATCCCTTGAAAACCAGAAAGAATCTTTGTCACGCGATAAAGAAAGTTTTCTTAAAAAGGATGAAGAATATAAAGAATGCAAAGATAAAATCTTAAAGCTTGAATTTGAACTTGACCAGGCAGAAAAATTAAGGGAAGAAGGTGAAAAAGGAATGGGTGACATTTCTACTCACCGTGAATTTGAAGCCCTTGAAAAACAGGTTAATGAAGCAACTGCCAAAGCTGAAGATCTTCGTAAAGAAATCGATAAAGAAAAAAGAAATCTTAATGAGCTCGATGAAATCATCAACTCAATGAAGTCTTACATCGACAGTCTTGAAAAACAGTACAAAGAAGAATCTTCAAAGAGTGAAAAACAGACAAAGAAGTTTGAAGCTCAGATTGAAAAACTTTCTAAAAAAATCGAAGAAATCTCTGAAGGTATTGATCCAGAAATTATCATTAAATTTGAACGTATCGTTAAGAGAAGAAGAAAGGGTATCGTTTCTGTTAAGAACGGTGTTTGCGAAGGCTGTCATATGATTTTGCCAGCTCAGTTTGCAAATGAAGTTCATGACGGAGCAAATATTTTATTCTGTCCATACTGCAGCTGTATTCTTAAGTATGAAGAATCTGCTGAAGCAGAAGATTATTACACAATGGCTGAAACAGGTTCTCTTGCTGGTGACGACTTTGATGATGATGAAAACATCAACGAAGATGAAGATTACTCAGAAGATAACGAATACGATAAATCTTCAGAATTTGATTCAGATGATGAATCAGAAGATGAAGAAGAAAGCGATGACGATTCTGAAGAAGAATCTGATGAAAACTAGTTTA
Source organism: Candidatus Treponema scatequi (assembly GCA_018066075.1). Classification (GTDB taxonomy): domain Bacteria; phylum Spirochaetota; class Spirochaetia; order Treponematales; family Treponemataceae; genus Treponema_D; species Treponema_D scatequi. Next base: position 1,374 of record JAGHSB010000219.1, on the reverse strand, counting down.
TAATAAATAAGAGATATAACCGCGGAAACAGGTTATGATGATATAGTCTGTTTCTGAGGCAAAGTCCGGGCTCCACCGGAAATAATGCCGGATAAGAACCGGGCAGAAATCGGCAGTTGCATAATTTCTTGCATAACCCGAAATCTGACAGAAAGTGCAGCAGAAAATAACCGCATTCGAAAGAGTGTAAGGGTGAAAAGGCGGGGTAAGAGCCCACCGGATTTCTGGTAACAGAAATTGCAGGTAAACCTCATTTGGAGCAAGGTCAAGCAGCAGCTATGTGTTCCGGACAGTTACGCTGCGGGTAGATCGCTAAAGGTTTCGGGCAACTGAAATCTCGGATAGATGGTTATGCGGACGCAAGTCCAGACCAGAACCCGGCTTACTGTCTCTTATTTTTATTTTTATAAGTAGTGGGTGGCTATGAAAATTAAAGGGGATAAAAACGGTCTTATTGGAAGAAGTCCAAGTAAGCTGATTCCTATTCTGGTAATCAGCGTAATTTCATTAGCCCTCCTGTCTGTTGGTGGATACCACACTTACAAAAGAATCAATTACATACTTCATAAAATACCATCCGAAACAAAAATCAAAGTACAGTGGAAACAGTATGACTATCAGGGAGTCTTTGATACAACTTCCGTTCTTTTTGAAAAAAAATTATTAAACAACACTGTCTTAACATACCGCGGATATGCAGCTTTCAAACTTGCAACATCATCACTCGACGCAAAAGAATCTCAGTACTACATCAACGAATGCATCAAGTGTCTCCGCATCTCGCTCATGACGGCAAAGGCTAAAACAGTTCCACAGATAAAATACGTTCTCGGAAAAGCTTACTTTCAGAAAAACATCATCTGTTCATATCACTATTATTCAGACCTTGTAGTAAAATATCTCGAAGAAGCAAGAAGCCTCGGCTACAAGGCAGACGATATTCCCGAGCTTTTGGGAATCAGTTACGGTGACCTCGGAATGCCTCATGAAAGCATTGCAAGTTTCTGCGATGCACTTTTAGTCAGAGAATCAGACTTTTTGCTGCTTTCAATTGCAAAGCAGTATTACATATTAAAGCAGCCTTCAGCAGCCAAGCAGTATCTGTTCCAGATTATTTCAAGGGCAGATGATGACTCAATTTTACTCGAGAGTCAGACTCTTTTGGGAAAGATTTACCTTGAAGAAGACAATGTTGAAGAAGCTAAGAAAATGTTTGAGGCTGTTTTATCTAAAAATGAAAACTCCGCTGATGCCCATTATGGACTCGGCGTTGTATATGAAAAAAACGGGGATCTTGTAAAAGCAAGGGCTGAATGGAGAAAGACAACTAAAATCGATAGTAATTACGAAGAAGCGCTAAAAAAAGTGTATAGA
>JAGHSB010000014.1 GCA_018066075.1 Candidatus Treponema scatequi | reverse complement strand
TAATAAAGGAGGATCTTTTTATGGGAAAAACTATCGCACAAAAGATTTTTGAATCACACTTAGTAGAAAAACCTTATTCGGACACATATGTATTAAAACTCGACAGAGTATTCTGTCACGAAATTACAACTCCGATTGCAATCAACGACCTCGTTGAACGCGGAAAAGACCGTGTATTCGACTGCACAAAAATCAAGGCTGTAATCGATCATGTAACACCAGCAAAAGACTCAAAAACTGCCACACAGGAAAAAATCCTCCGTGACTGGGCATGCCGCAACAATGTCAAAGACTTTTTCGACATCGGATCAAACGGCGTCTGCCACGCAATCTTCCCTGAAAAAGGATATGTTCGCCCGGGCTTCACAGTAATCATGGGTGACAGCCATACTTGTACTCACGGTGCTTTCGGTGCTTTCGCTGCAGGCGTTGGTACAACAGATTTGGAAGTTGGAATTTTGAAAGGCGTCTGCTCATTCAAAGAGCCAAAATCGATTAAATTTGTTTTAAATGGAACTTTAAAGCCAGGTGTCTATGCCAAAGACGTCATCCTCTTTTTAATCAGCAAAATCGGTGTAAACGGAGCTACAAACTGCGTAACAGAATTTACAGGTCCAGTTGTTGATAACTTTGGAATGGAAGAAAGAATGACAATATGTAACATGGCAGTAGAAGCCGGTGCTACAAGCGGAATCTGCTTCCCTGACGAAAAAACAGTTGATTACCTCTGGGAATTCATCCAGGACGAGTTCAAGACTAAAGAAGAAGCTTTAAAAGCTTACAGCCAGTGGCGTTCTGACGACGATGCAAATTATGAAAAAGTTTACGAATTTGATTTGTCAAATCTCGAACCTCTTGCTACAATAAACTATAAGCCTGATCAGGTAAAAACAATTGCCGAACTTGCGGGTACAAAGGTAAACCAGGTTTATATCGGAAGCTGTACAAACGGTCGTATTTCAGACCTTCGTATCGCAGCCGAAGTTCTCAAGGGAAAACACATTGCCCCTGGAGTACGCGGAATCGTATCCCCTGCTACTCCGAAGATTTACAAGATGGCCCTCCAGGAAGGAATCATCGACATCTTTATGGATGCCGGATTCTGTGTAACTAACCCTACTTGCGGTGCCTGTCTTGGAATGAGTAACGGTGTATTGGCAGAAGGCGAAGTATGTGCCTCTACCACAAACCGTAACTTTAATGGTAGAATGGGTAAAGGCGGAATGGTTCACTTGATGAGCCCAGCCTCTGCAGCAGCAACTGCTGTCGCAGGAACTATAACAAATTCACCTCTGTATAAATAAGGAGCGAAAGAGATGAAACAATTCGGTGGTGCAGTACTTTTTTTGGATCGTTCTGATATCAACACAGACGAAATCATTCCTGCAAAGTATTTGACAGAAAATACTAAACAGGCATTAAAACCTTATCTTCTTGAAGACTTAAAGCTCGAAGGCTTTAATCCAAAGACAGATGTAGCCGGAAAAAAAGTAATTATTACTAGAGAAAACTTTGGCTGCGGTTCATCACGCGAACACGCACCTTGGGCACTCGAAGTAAATGGAATTTACGTTGTAGTTGCAACTAACTTTGCACGCATCTTCCGTCAGAACATGTACAACTGCGGAATGCTCGCAATCGAAATGGACAAAAAATCAATCGAAGATATGTTCAGAACATTCGGCGATAAAGATACAGAATGCAAAATCGTAATCAACGATGACGGCACTCAGAAAGTAAAACTCATTGCCGGCAGCCTGTCAAAAAGCTACCCTTTCAAACTCGAAGGCTTTGAAAAAGCCCTCGTAGAAAAAGAAGGCTGGATTGGCTATGCCGATTCAAAATACTAGTTCAACAACAAACATATAACAAACAAAAAAGGAGAGCTCACACTCTCCTTTTTTTTATCCGTATTCAATCTGTGAAATCAGTGGCTAAAATTTAAACCTCTTCCACAATTCCCATCTCAATCAACTTGGCAACAATCGTCTTAACGCTCATCTCAGGATTACTAACACCTGTATCAATAACGAGGTCAACAAAATCAAATTTGCTGTTGTCAATTTTATAAAGTTCCATATAGCGTCTTGAATCTTCACTGTCGCGCATTTCGGTGAATGCCTTGATGTCTTCAAGCTTTCCGCCTTCACGATTGAGAATGCGTTCTGCACGAGTGTCGCTGTCGAGTTTGAGGTAAACTTTTAAATCTGCTTCTTTGAGCATCCAGATAGCAAGACGACTTCCGAGAACACATGATTCTTTTTTTGCAAGTTCAACCTGATGTGAGTCTACATATTTGTCGTAGCTGTCATCTGTCTTTGCGTTTTCGATTACCTCTGCTAAAGTGATTCCTTTTTCTTCTGCGAGCTGGCGGAATGTATAGTTGATCAGTTTAATATTAAGTGTCTGTGAAAGCAAAGTGCTCACAGTTGTATTTCCGCATCCTGATTTTCCACTGATTGCGATTCTGCATTCTTTTCCAGGTTTAATTCTATATGACATAAAAACTCCTTATTCCACATTCTTGGCCTGTTCGCGGATGTTTTCGATTGAGTCTTTGGCGTTGATAACCATAGCTCCGACTTCGGCAAACTGGTTCTTGCTTCCAATTGTGTTGATTTCACGGTTTACTTCCTGGCATAAGAAGTCGAGGCGTTTTCCGGGAACTGGATTTGTTTCGATTTCTTTTTTCATCGCAGAAAGATGGCTGTGAAGTCTTACGATTTCTTCGTTGATTGTATATTTTACGAGCATGGCCGCAGTTTCTGTCATGATGCGGTTTTCATCAGCGTGGTCGCCGAGAAGCTCGTTAAATTTCTGTGTAATCTGGTCTTTGAAAATGCCTTCCATTTTTGGCTGCCATTCTTTGAAAAAGGCTGCGCATTCTTCGAGTTTTGTGAGTTTTGCGAGGAGGTCTTTTTTGAGGTTTTCGCCTTCTCGTGTTCTGTCGTCGATGAAGATTTTAAGGGAATTTTCGAAAACAGGTGTTATGAGGTTTTTGTATTTGTCTGTGTCGTAGTTTTTGTTTGAGTTGAGGACTCCAGGCTGGCTTATGATGAGGTTAAGTGGAATGTCAGTTGAATAGCCTGTAGCTTCGGCAACCTTTTTGATTGCGTTTAGGTATGAGAGAGCTGCTTTTGTGTCTGCAGTAATTTCTACGTCAGATTCGAGCTCTTTTACGCGGATGTAAACGTCAACCTTGCCGCGGACTACTTTTTCCGTGATAATCGAGCGAAAATGGCTTTCAAGAGGGTTTAAAAACGGCGGAAGATTGATTGTCAGGTCCAAAAAGCGCGAATTTACTGATTTGATTTCGACGCTTACAGTGCAGTCGGTAAAATTCTGTTCCACATAAGAATAACCAGTCATCGATGTCATAAAAAAAACCTCACAAACCAAAACGATATAGTTCCATTTTACTTTTATTCTCGAATAATGACAAGAATGCCAGAATATGCTATATTTTAACAAAGAAGATTTTTTGTCTTCTTATTTTAATTCGAGGTGAACATTACATGCCCGCCGGGTCCTGGTCCTTACTCATTTCTTTAATCATTCTTATTTTGCTTTCTGGTTTCTTTTCAGCCACAGAAACTGCTTTTTCGTGCGCATCCAGAATTAAACTCAGAACATTATTTACAAACGGAAACAAACGCGCAGGCCGCGTACTCTTTCTTGCAGAAAAAAAGTTTGACAAGCTAATCAGCACAATTCTTATCGGAAACAACATCGTTAATCTTTCAGCTTCAGCAATTTCAACTTTGCTCTTTGCAAAAATTATCCTAAACTCGAAAATTGACTCAACAGTAATTTCAACAGCAGTAATCACTGTAGCAGTTTTGATCTTTGGTGAAATTACTCCGAAATACATTGCCAAAACATATCCAGAAAAACTTGCAATGGCTTTCTACCCTTTCATCATGCTTCTCTATTATGTTTTCTATCCACTCAATCTTATTTTCTCCGGATGGAAGTTTTTGATTTCACATGTTTTCAAGCTTAACCGTGAAGAAATCATTACAGAAGACGAAATCATGACTTTCGTTGAAGAAGCACAGGAAGACGGAACATTAAAGCAGGATGAAACAAAATTAATCCGTTCCGTAATCGAATTTGATGACCTCGAAGTTGAAGACATTTTAACTCCGCGCGTAAATATCGCTGCAGTTGACCTCAAGGCTTCACTCGACGAAATCAAGCTTATTTTCCAGAGAACTGGTTTCTCACGTCTTCCGGTTTACAAAGGTTCAATCGACTCAATCATCGGAACTATCCACGAAAAAGATTTTTACAACCATTATGTTGCAAATAAAAACAATCTTTCAGAAATCGTTCAGGATGCATACTTTACGACTGAGCATACAAAGATTTCAAAGCTTTTGAAAACTCTTCAGAAAAAACGAATCCAGATGGCAATCGTTTTAGACGAGTACGGTGGAACTTTGGGAATCGTAACTCTAGAAGACATTCTCGAAGAACTTGTTGGTGAAATCTGGGATGAACACGACGAAGAAATCACTTACCACAAAAAATTAAACGATACGACATATCTCTTCTACGGAAACTCACCGCTTGATAAGGCATTCGAAATTCTCGGTCTCGATGAAGACAAGGCAGAATCATTTGATGCAAGTACAGTCTCAGGCTGGGTAATCGAAGTTTTAGGCGAGATTCCACCGGCTGGAAAACAGTTTGAATATGAAAACTGCTCGATCGAGATTCTTAAATCAACTGTAAAGAAAGTTCTTCAGGTTAAGATTGAGATTAACAGCAAAGAATCAAAAGAAGAAGAATAAATTTTCACACGAAAATAGAATCGCCACACAGATTAGTCCGCTACGCTGGACGGGCTACGCCCGTCCCCTGAAGAAATTAATCTGTTCGATTAATTAACAAACCGTGTGGAAATTATTCTAATATTTTTTTGCCTAATTTCCAGTTGTCGCCGGCGCCCATTGTTACGAAAAGGTAGCCGTCTTTGTATTCTGGTGAAAGAGGTTTTTCCAGTTCTTCACGGACAAAAGATTCGGCATCGAGAATCTCTTCAAAATAGTGAACGCGGTTTTTATCGATTCCTGTTTTGATGACTTCTTCAAAAAGAGTGCGCCCTGTAATGGTAAAGTCTGAAGGGTTTTCGCGGGCAGATGAGTAAATCTTGTGTAAAATGATTTCATCAGCAGAACCGAAGCAGGCTGCGAACTCTTTTAAGAGAGCCTGAGTTCTTGAATATGTGTGGCTCATAAAATCGACGATGATTTTGCGGCCTTTGTAAAAGTCTCTGAATCCTTCGAGTGTTGTTTTTACTGCTGTCGGATGGTGGCCGTAATCGTCAACAATTACGACATCGTTTCCAGACTTTGATTTAATGCGTGCAACAACTTCACTTCTTCTCTTTCCGCCTGCAAAGTTTGAAAGACCTGCTGCAATTTCATTGTACAAATCAAGAGGATTTTTTCCTGCGTCTTTCAAAAGTTCACAGCAAAGTGCTGTCGCAGCTGCTGCGTCCATGACTTCGTGACGGCCTGGAACGCGAAGGAAAAAGTCGCCGGATTTTGAATTGATGTCGTTTTGAGAAGTTCCATCTGTATTCTCAAACAGCTTCAAAGAGAAAATATTTTTTTCGTTTTCAACTTTTCCGAATGTGAGTTTGTAATCGCCTTCTGCTTTTGTTCCGTATGGGATGAGGTTGAGGTCTGGGCGTTTATCGTGTGCGATGCCAGCTGTTTCTACGGCGCCTTTGTCATCAGCGCAGTAAATTAAAGTTCCGTTTTTCGGGAGTTTACAGATGTAGTCTACAAAGGCGCCTCTGATGTCTTCGTATGTCGGATAGTAGTCCTGATGGTCAGGTTCTACAGATGTGAGGACAATTTTCTGAGGACAGAAAGACATAAAGTGTCTCTGGTATTCGCATGTTTCTGCAACGAAAATATTTTTCTTTTCTGATTTTTCTTTTGCAAGAGGACTCGTGTATGTGCAGGTTCCACCAAACGAATTAATAACGCTTCCAGCCAAAACCTGAACAGCCAATGGCAATTCTTTCAAAATAGTTCCAGTCAAACCTGTTGTCGAAGTCTTTCCGTGAACGCCGCAGATTCCGCATGAGTACGAGCGCTCTGAGTAGGAACCGAGGGCTTCTGTGTACAAAAGGCACGGAATATTTTTTCTGACTGCTGCGATTAAGTCAGGATTTTTGTCGAGTTTGTAAGCAGAAGAATAAATTACGTAATCGATTTTATCTGTGATGTTTTCTTCTGAAAACGGAAGTGCCTTGAGTCCGAGCTTTTCGATGATTTCGTCTGTGTAAAATCTTTCTGAAACATCGCTTCCGGTGATTACGGCTCCGGCGTGAAAAAGGATTTCTACAAGAGCAGCCATTCCGGTGCCTTTGATTCCAACAAAATGTATGTGAACGTTATTTAAGTTTTCTGGTAATTTATTTGACATGCCTCTAGTATAGCGATTTTTTAATTGTTGAGCAATTTATTTATATGTGTTAAATTTTTAAGTGGAATTTGCCAGACCGCGATTTTCAGGAGCATTCAATGGAACTCAGTAAAACTTTTTTTTCTTTTCTTGCAGGCCTTTCAAAGGGACAGACCGCACTTCTCGCTTTTATTTTTGTCCTGATTTTAGTTCTCTTTTTTCTGCTCGGAAAAGTCATCGGTTCCCTTTCGGAAAAAGCAAAAACTCAGAAACTGATTAAAGCCGAAAGAAATGATGCAGTCAAACGATCCCGCGCTGTTCTCGGAGGTCAGATTACAGAACAGCTCTCACCTCTTTTGAAAGACTTTCCTGCCCGCCTTGACGAAGTAAGCTTTCTTGGAAAACCAGTAGACTTCATCGCATTCCGCGGCCTTGAAGATGAAAACAGAAATTCAAACAATGACAGAACAGAAACAGAAAAATGCCGCTGTGATGAAGTTTTATTCATCGAAGTCAAAACAGGAAACTCGCAGCTTTCTGCACGCGAAAAAGCAGTCAAAGAAGCAATCGACAGTGGCCGCGTGCGCTACACAGTCTGGCGCCAGGAATAGATTTCTAATATTACCAAATTCCACTTAAATACCTCAGGACAAAAAAAAGAACCCGGCGAACAACACCGGGCTCTCTCTGGAGGAAAAAACTTTTATTTTTAACTAGCGTGATAATTCAAGATATATAGAATCGGCAATGCCGAATCCTGCGTTTTTAGTCAAGGCTGTTGTGTATTCATCGTAGAGCATGTCTTCGTACATTTTCTGTGCAAAGCCGTTTTCTCCGTTTGCTTTTGTAACAGTCTTTCTCATCGAATCAACCATCATCTTTACGAAGAATGATTCAAGTTCCATTGATTTTTCATAGAGCTTTGAAGTCTTATCGATTGTTTTTGTCTGTGCTTTTGCAGAGTTTGCAGCAAATCCTGATGCACGTGCAGTCTTGTCGCTTTCTGACTGGAAAGTTCCGCTGAAGTCTGTTGCACAGTCACCGTTCAAGCGAGTGTCGCGTGTTACAACCTGTTCAGAACTTACTGTTCCGCGGGCAGAATTTACGAGGTCTGCAAATTTATTTGATTCTGACTGCTGACGGACATTTGCCATCATTGTGTTTGTCTGTGTCAGATTTGAAAGCTGTGTAATTCCAGTCATTTAGTTACCCTTACCTTAGCGCTTCAAGTTAGCTGCAACGTTAAGCATTGAATCAGATGTCTGGATTGCCTTTGAGTTAAACTCGTAAGCACGCTGTGCAACGATCATCTGAACCATTTCATTTACAACTGATACGTTAGACATTTCCAAGAACTTATGTTTGAAAATACCCATTCCATCAGCACCCGGACGACCAGGAATTGCTTCACCTGATGCGTTTGTTACCTTGAACAGGCTGTCACCAACTGCTTCAAGACCAACCTGGTTTGGAAAGCGGTACAAGTCGAGCTGACCAACTTCTACTGGTGTACTGTCACCTGCAACTTTAACTGTTACTTTACCATGATCTGTAATTGTCAAAGTATGAATGTCAAAGTTTTCAGGAAGAATGATTTCTGGCATTACGCGAAGACCTTCTGATGTAACAAGCTGACCTGTCATATCAACTTTAAGTGCACCGTCGCGAGTATAAGCATAACTTCCGTCATACTGCTGAACGCGCATGAAACCTTCGCCTACGATTGCAACATCAGTATCAACGCCTGTATTCTGCAAAGAACCCTGTGTAAAAATACGCTGTGTGGCAGCAACTTTAACACCGGCACCCTGCTGGATTCCAACCGGGTTTACTGTATCTTCTGTTGCAGGAGTTCCTGCAAGTTTTAAATTTTGGTAAACAAGATCTTCAAATTCTACGCGCTGCTGTTTGAAACCTGTTGTGTTTACATTTGAAAGGTTGTTTGAAATTGCATCAATGTTAGACTGCTGTCCGTTCATGCCTGTTGCGGCTGTCCATAAACTTCTTACCATTTCAATTTACTCCTTTTTGATTATCTTGAAACTGTGGCAACACGGTTCCACAATGTGTTCATCATTGAATCTTCAGACTGAATTGTCTTCTGGTTTGCTTCGTATGCGCGGTTAACTTCGATCATACGAACCATTTCATTTACTACATTTACGTTTGATGTTTCCATGTAGTTCTGAATAAACTGAGGGCGCTCTCTACCTTCTGCGATATGAGCTTCTCCCGAATTCTCATTAGCCTGATAGAAACTGTTTCCTACCTTTTTCAAATAGCGTTCATTGTCAAAACGAACTGCTCTGAAACGGTCTACTGTTTCATTGTTCTTTGTAACGATCATTCCATCTTCGTTTACCTTGAACTTGTCGTCTTCAAGATAAATGTAGCCGTTTTCACCAAGAACAGGATATCCATCTTTTGTCTCAAGAATACCTTCTTTTCCGATCAAAAAGTTACCGTTTCTTGTGTATCTTTCACCTTCTGGAGTTTCGATAACGAAAAATCCTTCGCCGTGAAGTGCAAAATCTGTAGATGTATTAGTTAATTTGAGGGAACCCTCTGTGAAATCGATGAAGTTTTCATTAGTTTCACATCCTGTTCCGAGCTTTCCGATAATCGGTGCTGCATCTGCCGAACCAAACGGATTTGTGTAAACCCCGTCTGCGTCCTGTCTGCGAAGCAAAAGCTCACTGAAAGACTTGATTGAAGTAACATCCTTTTTATAACCGGCAGTATCAACATTTGCCAGGTTATTAGCAATTGTATCAAGGCGGTTCTGCTGTACATTCATACCGCTTGCGCCTGTATACCATCCACGAATCATAAATTTACCCCTCGTATTAGAAATTGTTACTTTAAATATCGGAATCTGAAATTTTTTGTTTAGGGGATTTTTTGGGGGATTAGGGAAGCTGGGAATATGGGTGAACTGACACCAAATTCTTAGACAGAATTTATGCCGCTCCTTCCAAGTATTTCACAGGAGAATTCCAGTTCAATTTTTTCTGGATTCTTCTGTGATTATAAAAATCTATGTAATCATCAATCAGT
>JAGHSB010000227.1 GCA_018066075.1 Candidatus Treponema scatequi | reverse complement strand
CAAAACCGCTAGCTAGCGTCGCTACACACGCAGGCCGGCAAAGAAACTATGTTCCGTCCTGCGAGTGTTTTTGCAAGCCTTTGCCTTCCTTCCCGTATTTTTTATTACTACAATTTTTTAATATTTGGAAGGGAAAATGCCACAGCCGAAAATTTTCAGTTTGATAGACAAAATCATTTTTGATTACGAAATGATCAAAGACGGCGATAAAATTTTAATTGCGGCCTCGGGCGGAAAAGATTCTACTGTTCTTGTCGAATATTTTTCAAACCGCGCACGACGCAAAAACTGCAATTTCGAATACAAGGCACTTCACATTGAATCAGAAATTACAAAACCTATAGATTCAGAACTCGTAAAAAAGATGGAGGAGTGGAATGTTCCGCTTGAAAATCTTTTCGTCGACATTCTCGCGCGCGTAAAGCCAAATCAAAAAATGAACTGCTTCTGGTGCGCAACCCAGCGCCGCACAGAACTTCTAAACTACGCAATCAAAAACGGCTTCAACAAAATCGCACTCGGTCATCACATGGACGACGCGCTCGAAACTCTCCTCATGAACATGACCGAAAAATCAGAACTCTCAACAATGCCGCCATATCTCAAATACGAAAAATATCCCGTCGCAATCATAAGGCCTCTTTTATATGTCCCCGAAGCAGAAATCATCGCGCATGCAAAAGACTCCGGCTACATCTGCCACACCTGCACATGCACCTACCAGGACAATTCCCTCAGAAAACAAATCCGCGCTAAATTAGAAAATCTCTGCGACACCCCAGAAAAAAAAGAACACATGTTCTATTCATTAAAAAACATACAGAAAGAATATCTCCTGTAACAATAATAAATTTTCAGACGCAGATTAACACAGATTTTTTACTTTATCTGTGTAAATGTGTGAAATCTGTGTCTAATTTTTTCCCTTTTCATTTTTGACATTTCGTTTTATACTTATTTCATTATGAAAAAAATTGCCATCATTACAGGTGCGAGTGCGGGAATGGGGAGAGAAGCGGCTCGCGAACTTTATCTTAACAGTCAGAAATACAAATTTGGAAAAATAGATGAAATCTGGATTATTGCCAGAAGAGTAGACCGTCTTACAAGCCTTAAGTATGATCTTGAGCTTGAATCAGAAAAAATTACTGGAGTGGAATTTCCACGACTCGTTCCGATTGAGGCAAATCTGTCGGGACGTGCGGGCGTGTCGGCTGTTGCGGCTTTGCTTAATGCAGAGAAGATGACAAATGAAAAACACGGCGGATTTGAAATTTCACTTCTCATGAATAATGCCGGATTTGGAACATACGGTGAGTTTTCAGAAACTCCGCTCGATAAAGAACTCGACATGATCGACATCAACTGTGTAACTTTAACCGGAATTACTGGCGTTGCAATTCCATATATGAATAAAGGATGCACGATTTTAAATGTTGCATCTCTTGCAGCATTTTTACCTCTCGGAAATTTTGCAGTTTATGCTGCGACAAAAAGTTATGTACTTTCGTTTTCTGTTGCTCTTGCTGCAGAACTTAAAGATAAGGGAATCCAGGTAACTGCAATGTGTCCGGGTTCAGTCTCGACAGAGTTTGCAAATGTTGCTTCAAACGGGGCGCGCAAAGAAGTGAAGGGCGGAAAGTCTGCAGTAAAGACTGTGAGACATGCACTCCGCTCGGCATCGCGCAAAAAATACATCGCACTCTGGGCTCCAAAATGGAAAGTGACTGCATTTTTCTCTCGTTTTGTAGGAAGATTTCTCGGAGCACGCTATACTTTCCTCTATAACAAGAGACCGTATAAAAAATAACGCGTTCGCATAAATTCCACCAGAAAATTCCACTAAAGCCACTCAAAAACTGCATATTTCTTCTATTATGTAGTTGTATCGTGTTTGACTAAAAACTCTATTTTCTATAATATATCCTCATGAAACTTTATACTCGATTACTTGTTTTATTAGTAAGTTGTGCATTAGTTGTAAGTGCAACTTCCTGTAAGACAATGATTTTAAATGCCGCTTCTGACGGTTTGGCAGGTTCAAACAAGAAGGGAGTTCCGGCAAAGGTCAAGGCTACAGATCCAAATCCTATGATGGCTTTCATGGGTGAAAAAGATCCTGTTATCGTTCAGGAAGTTCTTCCGACTATTCTTAAGCTTTACGAAATTATGCATATTGAAAATCCTGAGCATCAGGGCAATACAATCATGCTCGGTTCTCTCAATGTAATGTATGCAAATCTTTGCGTAGAGAGTAAAGCAGAACTTATGACAGATCCAAGATTATTGGATGAACAGACTGCAGAGTTCGAAAGAGCAAAGCTGCATTATATGCGCGGTCATGATTTGATTTTTGGTGCATTTGAAGCACGCTGGCCAGGTTTCTATAAGGCTATAATGGGAACTGATGAAAACGAAATCAAATCTTTCGTAAGCAAACTCACAAAAGATGATGTTAACGCAGCATACTGGGCATGTGCAGGTTACTTTGCTTCATTCGCTCTCAATCCACTTGATTCTAATATTATTGGATCTATCAAAGGTCATATTGCAGTTCTTGAAAAAGCTGCAGAACTTGATCCGACATATTCAAACGGTTCGATTTGGGATGTTCTTACTCAGATTTATATCGCAGCTCCTGCAGACTTTGGCGGAGATTATGACAGAGGTATTTACTGTCATGAACAGGCTTTGAAATGCGCTGGTGGAAAACTTGCAGGTGTTTACATCACTGAAGCAAAATCCATCTGCATTCCAAATGGTGACAGAGATGGCTATGAACAGTGTTTAAATAAAGCACTTGCCATTGATGTAGATGCAGATCCATCAAATACTTTGATGAATGTTCTTAACCAGAACAAAGCACAGAGACTTCTGGATCACATCGGTGATTACTTCCTTGAATGGTAATTTACTTTATATAGGGGATATTTTATGAAATTGACCAAAAAATTATTTACAGTTGCTGCATGTCTTTCTTTGACAGCAGGACTTTTCGCAGCTCCAGTTACAATTAAAGTTGCATCTGTTGCACCTGCACGTTCTTCATGGGACGTTCAGCAGCGTCAGATTGCCAAAGAGTGGGCAGAAATTACAAATGGTGAAGTTGTACTTCAGTTTATGACATCTGATGCTATGGGTGGTGAATCAGGAGTTGTTAAAAAGCTCAACGCTCTTCGTCCTGGACAGAAAGCTCCTATCGGTGGTGCAATCTTTACATCTATGGGTCTTTCAGATTTCGCTCCAGCTTCTAATGTTATGACACTTTGTGCTCCATTCCTTTTCCGCAACCAGGGAGAAGTAAATGCAGTACTTAAAGAATTTACTCCAACAATGCAGAAAGCACTTGATGAAAAAGGTTATGTAGTTCTCGGTTGGTTCAACATCGGTTGGGCTTACTTCTTTACTTCAAAACCAGCTAACACTCCTGCAGAACTTAAAAAATGCCGTCTTGCAGTTGGTGGTCTTACATCTCCAGCATTGAGCAACGCATTTAAGGCTGCCGGATATTTAACACAGGATGTTCCTGCTGATAAACTTATGCAGAGCATTTCAACTGGTGCTGTAGAAGGATTGTTCACAATTCCAATGTACGCATATGCAGCTCAGTACTATAAATCACTTACTTATGCAGTTAACGTTCCATTGGCTCCAGTTATGGTAGGTTTTATCATGAATAAAGAAGACTGGAATGCTATTCCTGAAAAATACAAACCAGCTTTGCTTCAGAGCATCAAAAAAGCAGAAGCAAAATTTATTGCTGATCAGAAGAGAATGGATGCTGAATATTTGAAACGCTGTGAACAGAACGGCTGTACAATTACTAACCCTGATCCAAAAGTTTGGGAAGATTCATTTAAATCGGACCTTCACTTTATGTATGAAGGAAGCAATCCTGTTGTAAACAAAGCTTTCTATGAACAGATTGCTGCTTTCTTGAAAAATTATAGAGGTGAATAATTGAAAAACCCATTTAAGAATCTTAACGGACATATTTTGCCAGAAGATAAAAAGGTTTTAAATTTTGTAGAAGATGTATTTGCTTTTGCAATGATTCTTGTTCTTACTGTAGCTGCAATTGTGATTAAAATCATGCAGGACCAGCTTCATCTGCAGGTATTGAATGCTGATGCAATTCTTGTAAACATCGGTTTTGTATTTGCATGTATCGCCGGAATCATTACATGGCGAGAAGACAAGCATTTGAGCCTTGCTTCTGTTACTGATAAACTTCCTCCTGTTGCAAAGAAGGTAGTTGATTCAATCTCGGCTTTCGTTACACCGATGATTCTCGTTCAGTTCTTCCTTTCTGCATTCTGTCAGCTTATCAATCCTGACCAGTTTACAGGTTCGGTTTTCTTTGGTCTTGGAGAAAGATTTTTCTTCTTCTTCATGCCTTTGTGTTACCTTGCAATGGTAATCATGGTATTGTGCAAAAAAGAAAACCGCATCGCAGGAATTGCCGGAACAGTATTTGGTGTTCTTTCTTCAATGGGTTCTATTACAGGTGTACTTTACTATGTATTCGGAATTACAGAATTTCCTAACATGCTCAAACTTTGCGATGCATGGAATGCGTTCTGTGCTTTCGGTTCATGGCCAATCGTCATCATTTTAGTTTTGCTTGCTTTTGCAGGCGTTCCTCTTTTTGTCGTTATCAGTGGAATTACATATGTACTTTTCTCAAAATCAGGTGTTGCACTCGATTCAATCATTCTTGAAGCACAGGCAAAACTTTCTGACAAAAGCGTAACAGCAATTCCATTGTTTACTATCGCAGGTTATGTTCTCGCTCAGGGAAGTGCAGGTAAGAGATTTGTAAATCTTTTCAATTCACTTTTCGGATGGTTCAGAGGTGGAACTGTAGTAGCCGCTGTTCTTGTTTTGACTTTCTTCTCTACATTTACAGGAGTATCTGGCGTTACAATTCTTGCTTTGGGCGGTCTTCTTTCAATCATTCTCGTTGGTTCGGGATATGACAAGGACAGAGCAGAAAGCCTCATTACTTCTAGCGGTGCCCTCGGACTTTTGTTCCCGCCAAGCGTTGCAATCATCATGTATGCAACTTCAAACTACACAGTAATCACTCAGTTTGAACCTGGCTTTGACGTAACAAACCTCTTTATCGCAGCCCTTCTTCCTGGTTCGATTCTTGCTCTTGCAATGATCGTAATGGGAATCGTATTTGATAAAGCAAAAGACAGACCAAAATTCTCTGGAAAGGCAATCTGGCAGTCATTGAAAGACTGTTTCTTTGAATTGCTTTTGCCACTTTTGATCTGTATCACATACTTTACAGGATTCTTCAACCTCTTCCAGGTTGCTTCGTTTGCTGTAATCTATACATTCTGTCTTTCAACTTTCATCAGAAAAGACTTTACTGTAAGACAGGCTGGTCGTGTAATTGCTGACTCTGTTCCAGTATCTGGTGGTGTATTGTTCATCATTGCAGCTGCTGCAGGTCTTTCATACTTCATGACTTTCGAAAACATTCCTGAACTTGTTACAGAAGTTATTACAACAACTGTTACAAATAAATATGTATTCCTTATACTCATGAACATCGTATTGCTCATTGTCGGATGTCTTATGGATTTATATTCTGCAATCCTTATTATTTCACCACTTTTGCTTTACGCATCTCATGCATACGGAATCCCTGTTGTTCAGGCAGGTGTAATCTTCTTGATGAACCTTTCTATCGGATTCTTGACACCTCCAGTTGGAATGGACTTGTTCATTTCTTCTTACACATTCAAGAAACCTGTATCAAAAGTAATCAAGGGTGTAGCACCATTCTTAATTACACAGCTTGTTGTTTTGATGCTTGTAACTTATGTACCGGCTCTTACAACTTGCATGGTTCCAAAATCAGATGTTGAAGCAATCAATCCAGATGATTTGCTTGATGACATTCCTGATTACACTGATGATATTCCGGATTTTACAGAAGACGGAGTTGACTTCAGCTATGATGAAGTCATCACATTCTAAATTAAAGGTTTTTAATTAACTTGAAATCTTTCATAAAGGTTACGGCAATCGCCGTAACCATTTTTTCTTTATTGTCATGTTCCTCAAGAAATAAAGCCCAGAATGAAAAAGAATTAAAGGCTCATAAATCAGCGGCTGAAAATTATTCTCTTTTAAAACAGGAACAAGACAGAAATATCCGTGATATTATGGGCATTCTTAGTCTCGATGAAAAACTTGCCCAGATTTTTTTAATCAATCTTGAAAATGACGATAAGTTTTTACCAGTTGAGTGGTATGATGACAAACGGACACTAATACCTGGATTCTACATCTTTTTCGGTTATAACATCGCAGATAATCCAGAACAGATAATAAGGTTTACAGATTCTGTTTTAAAAGAAGCTAAAGAAAATTATCTTGTTCCGCCGTTTATGTCGATTGATGCAGAAGGCGGGTGGGTAAACAGACTTCGAAAAGTCGGTGGTCCGCTTCCGGAGTGTGCAAGAGTTTCAGAATGCATGAAACCGACACAGTCTTATGAATTGTATTCGGCTAGTGCAAAGCAGCTTAAGTCTCTAGGTTTTAACATTAATCTGGCTCCTGTTTCAGAAATTGATTCTGAAAGCAATCACGAGTTTCTAGATGGAAGAAGTTTTGGAAACTTTGACCAGGTAGTTGATTATTCCACTTACTGCATAAATGCATATCAGAATAACGGAGTAATGACAGTCGTAAAGCATTTTCCGGGTAACACAAATGTTGACCCTCATCTTGGACTTCCGAAAATCGATATGACAGAAAAAGATTTTGAAACAACAGTAAGCTGCTTTTCAAAAGTCCTCGAATCAAAACCAGATGCAATTTTAATGAGCCACGTAATCGTTGAGTCAAAAGACAGGACTCCTGCATGCCTTTCAAAATACTGGATAAACGATGTCCTTCGAGGCCAGTTGAAATACGACGGCCTTATTTTTTCAGATGACATCTTTATGGCTGCCTTAATCGAAAACGGCTACAAACCAGAACTCGCAAGCAAAATGGCAATCGAAGCCGGAATCAACTGCATTATGATTTCAGAAAAAAAGTTTGGTCACTGGATGAAGCTCATCAAGAAAAGCTATCTTGAAGATGAAAACATCAGAAATAAAATTGACGACTCAATCTATAGAGTATTAAAATTAAAATTGAAATACGGTTTGATCATAAGAGAAAATTTTTCACCAGAACGAAAATATGCAGACCGTCTTGATTTCAGTAATGAGAAAGATTCTGCTTCAGTTGAGACTCGGGCAGAGATGTTCAATCAGAATAAAAATTACGCAACTGATTTATATAAAAAATATTTTTACGAAACAGCCGACGACCTCGAAAAAAGGTGCGTAAACGTAAAATAATCCGGAGTTTTTGATGTCAAAAAAATCAAAAGAAAATGATCCAACACGCGGAGCCGAAGGCTTTGACTCCTATTACAGAGAAATCTTTTCTGACCGCTGGGACGCATTAAAAGAATCTCTCCTCAAAGAATCGACTCCAGTTTCGTATAACCTGACATCACTTTCAAAAACCCCGGGCACTTCAAGTGACTCAGACATTACAAGTGACTCTGGCAATACAAGTGACTCAGGCATTACAGAAAACTCATCAGAGCAGACATCACTTCGCACATACTTTCTCGATTCTGCATCGATCCTTGCGGCAACTTCGCTTCCGCTTAAAAATGCACACAATGTTCTCGATCTCTGCGCAGCCCCTGGTGGAAAGTCTCTCGTTCTTTCGTCGCTTATGCCAGAGGACGCAAACCTCACTTCGAACGAGCGCTCGGCTGAGAGAAAACACCGCCTTTTAAAAGTATGCGATGAGCATATGCCTTTAGAGATTCGTGAGCGCGTGACGATTACTTGCAGTGATGGTGCCGTGTGGTGCAAGACAAAGAGTGAGTGCTATGACCGCATTTTGCTTGATGCGCCTTGTTCTTCTGAGCGACATGTGTTGCAGGATGAAAAATATCTCAAGGATTGGTCTCCGGCCCGAATCAAGACTTTATCGATGGAACAGTGGGCGCTTTTGTCCAGTGCGTGGAGGCTTTTGGAGAAGGGCGGCTTTATGGTTTATTCGACATGTGCGCTTGCTCCGAAAGAAAATGATATGGTAGTGGAACGTCTTTTAAAGAAATTTGATGACGTAAAAGTGCTTTCTTTTGATTCTCCTGAATACCTCGAAAACAAAAATGACTTAACTTTGCTCAGTTCAATTACGCCGGATTATCAGATTCCATCATATGAAAAGACTCAATTGGGGTACCATGTGCTTCCGGATGCGGCAAACGGGGCAGGACCGATATATTTTTCTCTGTTATTTAAGACAATAATCTAGACAATTTGGACTTTTATGTATACAATTAAAAATAAGAATATTCTTATAAAAGGGAAACCCAATGGAAAAGACAACTAGAGAAGAAAAATTACAGCGCATTATTGAACTTGAAAAAATGCTTGGAGAAATCCAGGACGTTGACGTTCTTCTTGAACGTATTTTGACGGAAGCTCGTAATATCGTACACGCAGATGCTGGTTCCATTTATGTTGTTGACGGACCTAACCTCAAAATCAAGTACGCTCAGAATGATACTCAGCTTAAGGCTATGAATGCCGGTGAAAAACTTCCATACACATTCTTTGCTTTCCCTATCAATGAAAAGTCAATTTCAGGTTATGTAGCTTATTCCGGCGAGCCTTTGAATATTGAAGACGCTTATGAAATTCCAGAAGACAAACCTTATATATTTAACAAAACAACAGACAGAACAACAGACTACAGAACAAAGTCAATTTATACAATTCCACTTAAAACACCTGCAGGAAAAATCTTAGGTATCCTTCAGATCATCAATGCTCAGAATGACAACGGCGAAGTTGTTTCATTTGATGCAGATGCAGAATTGTTCATCACACACTTTGCACAGAGCGCAATCAAGGCTCTCGAAAATGCTTACCTCACTAGTAACATGGTTCGCCGCATGCTCAGAATGGCAGAGTTTCGTGATCCAAAAGAAACATATCCTCATGTAGAACGTGTTTCAAGTTTCGCTCTCGAAATCTATGACCGCTGGGCTTACAACCATAATGTTCCGGCTTTCGAATCACATAAGTTCCGTGATACATTGAAAATCGCTGCAAAGTTCCATGATGTTGGTAAAGTCGGCGTATCAGATGTTATCCTTAAAAAGAAGTTCCCTCGTTTTACAGAAGAAGAAAGAGCTATCATGCAGGGACATACTTGTATCGGAGCAAACCTTTTTGAACCACCAGAAAGCTTCCTCGATGAAATGTGCCGCGATATCGCATTGTTCCACCACGAAAGATGGGACGGCGGAGACACAGCATATCCTGGAGCAGCAGACTATAAAAACTTCATCATTGGAGAACCGCTTTCTCCTGCACGCCATTTGTCAGGCGAAGAAATTCCACTTTCTGCAAGAATCGTTGCAGTAGCAGATGTATTTGATGCTTTGAGCCACAAACGCTGCTACAAGGAAGCATGGACAATCGACGATGCATTTGCCGAAGTTCAGGCTGACAGCGGAAAGCACTTTGACCCTGAAGTTGTTCTTGCATTCATGCAGGTAAGAGACCGCATTTCTGCAATCCAGCTTGCGTTCCCTGATGAAGAATAAATCATGTAAAAAAAAAACGAGCCTTCAAAACAGGCTCGTTTTTTTTGTCTTTATTTTATTAATCTGTGGATTTCTCTGTCGAAGCAGTTTGCAAATTCTGCAAATTCTTTTTTGGAATATGTATTTTTGCCGTCACCTTTGAGCCCGAGCATTGAAAGGTTTAGGGCAAAGTCGCGTTCTGATTTTCTTTCTTTGATGTTTTCTTTTGTCCATCTTGTTCCGCGGTCGTTGAGGACTACGATATTCTTTTCAACGAGAAGAGAAGCAAGCGGAATGTCGCGTGTAACTGCGATGTCATTTTCTGAAATGTTTTCGATTATGTAATTGTCTGCAGCCTGACTTTCTTTGTCAGTTATTACCATTGAAAAAAGTGGATGCGGGTTTTCACACGGAATGTTTTTGTTTGCAACGAAAATAATTTTAAGATTGAGTTTCTGCGAGTAGTTTACAAGGTAATTTCTTACAAGCTTTGGACAGCTGTCTGCATCTACCCAGATAGTTGTGCTCATCAGTCGAGTACCTTTTCGATTTTGGAAATCAAATCGCTTGTAATCTGATTGATGTCTTCGTCATCTGTCATGTCTGCAAGTTCTTCTGCAGAAAGGTTTTCTTTTTTAAGCTTGTGATATTTTTCTTTTTCTTTATAGAGTTCATCGCAAAGAAGAATTCCTGCGAGGATTGCTATCTGTTTAGGATCTTTTAAATTGTCTGATTTTTTTACTTCTTCAGTAATCTGAGTGTAGTAGGAGAGAAGGTTCTTTAAGTATTCTTCGTCTTCGTTTGCAGAAATCGCAAATGAAGTACCTAAAACATTAATCTGTAAAAGTGCCATAATTAAAAGATATCGAATTTTTCTTCTGGCTGATTTGCTTCTTCAGAATTTGAATCTGGAGAGTCTGTTGATAAGTCTAATGAAAAGTCCATGTCGTCAGCTTCTTCTGAAGGCTGTTCTGACTGTGGTGCTGGTGTTTCAACTGGTGCTGCGTTCTGTGGAGCAGGCTGTGAAACTGGTTTTGTCTGTGTCTGATTTTCTGCAGCAGGTTTTACTGCCGGAGTAGGGTTTGAAGCTTCTGCAGGTTTTGCAGGTTGTGCATTGCCAGCAGAAGCTGTACCGCCAGTGATTACACTGTTTTCAAGTGTATCAAGGCGGTTGATGGCATCTTTAATGCTTGATTCGATCTTTTCTTCATCTGCAGTGAAAGAGTTGAGTAACTCCGTTTTCTCAGAAAGCGCATTTGTGAGCTCTGAACATTGTTTGCGCAGAGCATCGTTTTCTGATTTAAGCTGTACTATTTTCTGTACAGCACTTTCGACTTTTTCCTGCAAAAGAAGTACTTGATCGATTACAGCCATTTTTTATGCCTTAAGTGCAGCTTTAGCAGCTTCTATAACTGCTTTGAAAGCTGTTGGATCTTCGATAGCCATGTTAGACAAAGCTTTGCGGTTCAATGTGATACCAGCTTTGTTACATCCGTCGATGAAGCGTGAATAAGACATTCCTTCGTCACGAACTGCTGCGTTGATACGTGCAATCCACAATGCTCTGAAGTTGCCTTTATTATCACGGCGGTCTACATAAGCATGATCCAATGCTTTAGTCATTGCATCTTTTGCTGCCTTGAAGTTTGTACCGCGGCGTCCTCTGAAACCTTTTGTGATTTTAAGGATCTTAATACGACGGTTCTTTCTTTTTGTTCCATCTATTGCTCTAGCCATTTTCTAACCTCTTATCAACCGTATGGAAGCATCTGCTTTCTAACTTTCTTTGCATCTGCTTCATCAAGGATTCCAGCTGCACGGAGCTGTCTTTTTCTTTTTGGAGAACGCTTTGTCAAAATATGACGAAGGTTCATTTTCTTGTACTTTACTTTTCCAGTACCAGTAAGAGAAAGGCGTTTTGAAGCGCTTTTCTTTGTTTTCATCTTACCCATTGTAAAACCTCATTAACTTTTGGCTTTTGCTGAAAGTGTCATTGACATGAACTTACCTTCCATTGCGGCAGGTTTTTCAATGACATACGCTGAAGTAAGCCTTTTTGTAACTTCATTCAGGACGTCGTAGCCGAGTTCTGTGTGGGCAAGTTCACGACCGCGGAAACGGATTGTTACTTTTACCTTGTCGCCTTCGTCTAAGAATTCCTGTACATGCTTAGCTTTCGTATCAAGATCGCCACTTCCGATTTTTGGCTGCATCCTGATTTCTTTTATTTTTAATACCTTCTGATTTTTCTTGGAATCACGGAGTTTCTTTTCCATTTCAAATCGGTATTTTCCGAAATCGAGTATTTTACAAACAGGCGGATTCGCTGTTGGTGCTACTTCAACAAGGTCGAGCTCTGATTCTTTTGCCATCTTGAGTGCTTCCTGAATAGGAACGATTCCTTTCTGGTTGCCCTCGTCGTCTATAAGTCTTACTTCTCTAACACGAATCTGTTCATTAATTCGTGTACCCTTTGTTGTGTCTGCCAACTATCCTCCTAGTGTTCATAAAAAACACGCATGTAAATTAACGTATTTTAGAATTATATTGAAAATGTTAATTCGTGTCTATAGCAAAAACAGCGTAACTTCAATTAAAATAAGGGTTTTTTGCGGTTTTGGGGCGGTGGAATTTCGTAAAATTGCATTCAATTTTTGCCCCGAATATGCCGATAATACCAAGGTATGATTAGACTTGTAAAAAAATTTATTTCAATATCTCTCGCTTTTGGCCTTGTGGCTCTGGCTTTCGCAGATTCCACCCATACAGTACAGAAAGGCGAAACTTTATACTCAATCGGAAAAAAATACCAGATTACAGTTTCCGAGCTCAGGGCAGCAAATAATCTCTCAGAAAAAGACGTCCTCAAAGCAGGGCAGCGCCTCACAATTCCATCTGCAGACATCGAAAATGCAGCGACTCTTATGTCTACACAGACTTCGGTAAAACCTCAGAAAAAAACTGAGATTTACACTGTTCAGAAAGGCGACACTTTGTATGGAATTGCAAAAAAATACGATATCAAGGTAGCTGAGCTTTATTCTTTGAATGGAATGAAGTCTGGCGATGTTTTAAAATTTGGTCAGAAAATCAAGGTTCCGGTAACTGTTAAAGAAGGCTCTGTTGACCTTACGGGAATCGATCCAAGAACTTATGTTTCAAAATCTACAGACCCTTCTTTGCAGTGGCCTGTTAAAAATCCAAGCGTAACTTATGTTAAAGGCAAGATTTCAGGTGTGGAACTTACTAGTGCCGCCAAGGAACCTGTAACAAACATCCGTGCCGGTACTGTAATGTTTACAGGTCCATACCGCGGTTTTGGTGAAGTTGTATTTGTTCAGTCAAAGACTGGTCTTGTTTATGCATACACTGGCTTGAGCTCGATTAAAGTTAAGAAAGGCGCTCAGGTTGCAGCAGGCGATGTTCTTGGAAAAGCCGGTGTTGATTCGCTTTCGAAGAAAGATGGAATTAAATTTATGGTAATCCAGAACGGAGAATATATCGATCCTGCGAAGGCACCTAGAGGGTAGTTAGACACAGATTTCACAGATTGGCACAGATGTTGGATTTGTGGTGAATAACGCAGATGTTGATTTAGAATGGACGGCTTGAATGGGCCGTCTTTTTTTGTTGTGTTAATGATGAAGAAGAGATAAAGGTTATAAAAATAAAAAAATAAATCCGTGTTTAATCTGTGAAATCTGTGTCTAAAAAACTACCCCTGTTCAAGTGAAAATAATTAATCGCATAGTTAAAAAAAATTTCTCGAACTATTTTTTCTGAATCGAGTGTGTATCTTTGAGTGTCTTTAAAAATACTTCCATGCAGACTCTGGCATCGTCGTATGCTCGGTGAGCATCTTCTACGTTGACATTCATGAGTTTTGCCATGAGCTGGAGGTTGTATTTTCCTAGGAGAGGGTATGCCCAGCGGACGAGATTTAAAGTGTCGATTGCTTTGTTTTTGAGTTCAGAAAGTTTTGCGCGTTCGAGTTCGGCGTTGATGAAGTTTAAGTCGAAAGTTGCGTTGTGTGCAATTAAGACTGCGTCTTTCGAAAATTCCACAAAAGCAGGAAGTTCTTCTTTGGCAGTCGGAGCGTCTTTTACCATATCGTTTGTGATGTGGTTAATCTCTGTGCATTCGGCGCTGATTGTTTTCTGAGGATTTATAAAAGTTTCGTATTTTGAAATGATTCCGTTTTTGTCAAACTTTACCGCACCGATTTCGATTACACGGTCTGAGGTTGAACTCAAACCGGTTGTCTCTGTATCGAATGCGACAAAGGTTGTTCCAGAGTCCATGAGACTCTGGAGTTTACGAAAGTCTTCTAAGAACTTATTTTGCGGCATCGAGGATAGCTTTGATTTCTGAAGTAATCTTGTCGCAAAGTTCTCCGGCAGCGGCTTTTGCTTTTGCGAGGCACTTGTCACATCCGCCTTCGAGTGGTGTGCAAGAGTTGATGTAGAACTTGATCTTTGGTTCTGTTCCAGACGGGCGTGCGCTTACGATTGTGCCGCCTTCGAGGAAGAACTGAAGAACGTTGCTCTTTGGAAGATCAAACGTTTTTTTGTCTGCAGGATTTGCAGGGTCGAAAACGATTGAGTTCTGAACGTCGCGGATAGACAAAACTGTTTTTCCACCGAGAGTCTTGAGTCCTTCTGTGCGGAGTTTTGTCATGATGCCTGCCATAACTTCTTTTCCTGAAGCACCAGGGAAGTTCTGTGAAATGGCACGGTCTTCAAAGTATCCGTATTCTTTGTACATATCATCGAGGTGTTCGAGAAGGCTCTTGCCCTGTGAACGCCAGTAGAGAGTCATTTCAGCACACATTGCAGCGGCACTTACACCGTCTTTGTCCATTACTTCTTTTTCAATTTTGTATCCGTAGCTTTCTTCAAGACCGAATACATAGTCACCTGTGTGGTTTGCTTCCATTACAGCTTCTACGTTTGCAATCCATTTGAAACCTGTAAGACATTCAACCATGCGAACGCCGAACTTTTTACAGATTGCATCTCCGAATGGAGATGTTACGATGGAACGTACAACTACAGGATCTGCAGGCATTGTGCCGAGTTCTTTGCGGCTTAAGAGTACATATTCCATGAGGAGTGCACCCATCTGGTTTCCTGAAAGAAGAACCCATTCGCCGTTTGCATCAGGGAATGCTGTACCGAAGCGGTCTGAGTCTGGGTCTGTTGCCATTACACAGTCTGCTTTTTCTTTTTTACCGAGTTCTACAGCAAGTGTGAGAGCTGGTTTTTCTTCTGGGTTTGGTTTTTCAACTGTAGGGAAGTTTCCGTCTGGTTCGCGCTGTTCTGGAACTGTAATAACTTTGAGTCCGAGGTCACCGAGAACTTTTTCTACGTGCATTGCACCTGTTCCGTGGAGTGGTGTGTAAACGATTTTTACGTCACCTGCTTTTGCCTTGATTAAATCAGGGCGGAAGAGCTGTGCTTTACACATTGACCAGAATTTTTCATCGATTTCTTTGTCGATGATTTTCAAAGTTCCGTTTGCGAGTGCGTCTGCTTTTGAGATTGTCTTAACTTCTGTTACGGCGTTTACTTCTTTGATGATTCCGACATCGTGCGGTTCGATAACCTGAGCACCGTCGTTCCAGTATGCTTTGTATCCGTTGTACATTCTCGGGTTGTGTGATGCTGTTACTACAACACCAGTGTCAGCCTTGAGTTCGCGGATTGCGAAAGAAAGTTCTGGAGTAGGTCTGAGTCCAGAGAAGAGATATGCTTTGATTCCGTTTGCGGCAAAGATTAAAGCTGTTGCTTCTGCGAAAACGTCTGAGTTGAGACGGCTGTCATAAGCAACTACTGCGCTGAGAGTTCCGGCTTTTGCTTTTTCCGGGAATGCTTTGATTACGTAGTTTGCAAGACCCTGTGTTGCCTGATTGATTTCGAGAGTGTTCATGCGGTTTGTTCCGCCGCCCATGATTCCGCGAAGTCCACCTGTTCCAAATTCGAGTGTCTGGTAGAATCTGTCTTCGAGTTCTGTCCAGTCTTCTTTGGCGATGAGGTCTTCAACTTCTTTGCTGAAGCGTGCATCTTTTTCTGCAGCGATATAAGCTTTTGCTCTTTTTAAGATTTCTTCTTTTTCCATTCTAATGGACTCCTTAAGTATATAAA
>JAGHSB010000090.1 GCA_018066075.1 Candidatus Treponema scatequi | reverse complement strand
TTTCAAAATAACTTATTCTGAAATTACCAACTTTATAAAATCCAAGCTGAACATAGAGATGCTTCGCGCGTTCGTTAACTTCTTTTACAAAGAGAACTGGTTTTTTGTTTGATTCGTATATTTTTTTTATCAGGTGGAACATAACAATAAAGCAGTTTCCTTTTCCGCGATAGTCTTTGTGACAGTAAACGCCGCCAATCTGGCAGTATTCTTTTCCACGGGCATTTGTCGCTGCTTTTGAAATTGCTTTCTCTGACAGAATATTTTTTTCAGTAAGCGCCATTACAATCTGATTTAAAAGTGAATTATTCAAAATATATTTTACGACTGCATCACTTTCATCGTGTTCATGAATTGCAACTTCTTCCTGACGATAACCTCTTTCAAGCTGCAAAAGTAAATCTGCATCTTCTGCAGTACACTGTCTCACAAACTTACTTTTATTTTTTACAAGATATCTGTCTTTCGATGAACTTTTGTCGTCAGAAAAATCTTTTTCTATTTCTAAAAATTTTTCTTTATCGTGAAGCATCAAAAAATAATCGTTTGCTTTTTCAATCTTCTGATGAACAAGGCTTTCAATAAATTTTGTGCCTGATGAAATTCCATATATGCAGAATAAATTTATTTTTGAAACAAAATCTTCAATAACTTTTGTAACTGCAGATTTTTCTTCAGATCCATTTTCACCTGTGAGAACTGAAATTAACTGTTCGGGAATGTAATGAAAAAGAGTTGATGTATTTTTGATAAAAAATAAAGCGCAAAAAATTTTCTCATCAGAAGAAACTTCATCATTTTCAGATGACGTTTTTTCCAGAACAAAAATATTTTCTGCGCTTTTTAATAATTGTTCCATCAGGGCAACACACTTAATTTCATCTTTTTTAAAAAAGTGAATTGCCTGTTCCCTTTCGTTTTCCAAAAGGGAACGGATTTTATAATTAGTCTTCAAGTGCTTTGTATGCTTCGAATGCTGCTTCGATTTCTTTGTCTGTATCTTTAACAGCAAGACTTACTACGATTGCAACTACGAGGTTCAAAATGAAAGCAGGTAAGATTTCATATACGCCAAAAATTGGGCAAAGTGTTGCTGGAAGTTTGTTCCATACAATTACTGTAACACCACCAACGATAAGTCCTGAAAGGGCACCTGTCTTTGTAACTTTCTTCCAGAAGAGTGAAAGAAGAACAAGAGGTCCGAGTGTAGCACCGAATCCTGCCCATGCATTAGAAACCAATTTGAATACTGAACTTGTTTCATCAATTGCGATTACCAAAGCGATAACAGCAACTGCAACTACTGCAAGACGGCTAACGAGAAGAACTTCTTCGTCTGTAGCATCTTTCTTGAACCAGCATTTATAGATATCCTGACTGAATGAAGAAGAAGCAACCAAAAGCTGGCTGTCAGCTGTACTCATTACAGCAGCAAGAATAGCACAAAGGAAGATACCTGCAACAAATGGAGGGAACATCAATTTGATTGTTTCAGAGAATACTGTTTCAGATCTTGTAGCATCGAGTACCTGTGGAAGATATACAGTTCCGAGGGAACCAACCAATACTGCAACTGCAAGTGCAATAATTACCCAGATAATTGCAACGCGTCTTGAAACTTTGATTTCTTTGTTAGAACGAATTCCCATGAAGCGTACGATAAAATGTGGCATACCAAAATATCCGAGACCCCAAACTACAGCAGAGATTGCAGATGTTACACCAAATGACTGGTTAGCAGTAAACTTATCTTTCATGATGTCACCAAACTCACCAGACATAGCGCGTGTTCCAAAGTTACTTACTGCAGCAAATGCTTCTGTAGGTCCTTTCAAAACGAAAAGCATTACACAACCTGTAATCAAGAGAGCGATGAACATCAAAGTTCCCTGTACAAAGTCTGTGGAACATACAGCCATGTAACCGCCAGTTACTGTGTAAGCAAGAACTACAACGAAACCAATGATCAAACCTACATGATAGTTAAGTCCGAATACTGACTGGAAAAGTTTTGCACATGCAACGAGACCAGAAGCAACATAAATTGTAAAGAACAAAATGTTGAATACTACAAGAATAGTTGCAAGAATGTGGCTCTTGTCTTTAAATCTGTTTGTAAAAAATTCTGGAAGTGTAATTGCATCACCAAAAGCAATTGTACATTTTCTCAAAGGCTTAGCTACGATGAGCCAGCTTAAATAAGTTCCAATTGCAAGACCAACAGCTGTCCAGAATGCTTCTTTCATTCCACCAAGATATGCAAGACCAGGAAGTCCCATCAAAAGCCATCCTGACATATCAGAAGCTTCAGCACTTAAAGCTGTCATCCAAGGACCCATCTGTCTTCCGCCAAGAAAGAAGTCACTTGCCGAATTGTTTTTCTTCATAGTTCTTACACCGATAAAAACCATGAAACCTAAATAAAGTACGAATGCACAAATATGTGCGATCATCTGTGGTGTCATACGCCACTCCTTTAATAAAAAATATACTTTTTTATACAACCCCGCGGGCCGTTCTTAAGATGCCGGCAATTCAACAGACATCAATTTTTTTTACAAAACTAGTTTCTAAAGCTATGAATCGGAGCTGGAATTCTTCCGCCGCGATTAATGAAATCTGCACAGCTAAATGTATTAACAGGCATTACAGGACAACCGCCGAGCAAGCCGCCAAACTCAACCCATTCACCAGCTTTCTTTCCAGGTGCCGGAATCAAACGGCATGCTGTTGTCTTATTGTTTACCATTCCAATTGCAAATTCATCTGCAAGGATTCCAGAAATTGTAGTTGCCGAAGTGTCACCAGGGATTGCAATCATATCAAGTCCAACTGAACAGACAGTTGTCATAGCTTCAAGTTTTTCAAGTGTAATTGAACCTTTAGTTGCTGCTTCAATCATTCCTTCATCTTCAGAAACTGGAATGAATGCACCAGAAAGTCCGCCGACATTTGTAGATGCCATTACACCGCCTTTCTTAACCATATCAG
The DNA here is from genome assembly GCA_018066075.1 of Candidatus Treponema scatequi. Classification (GTDB taxonomy): domain Bacteria; phylum Spirochaetota; class Spirochaetia; order Treponematales; family Treponemataceae; genus Treponema_D; species Treponema_D scatequi. The sequence continues at coordinate 13,274 of JAGHSB010000090.1, read as the reverse complement.
TTAACATTGCAAGAGCAGCTGTAGTACCAGGAGCACCTGCACCTTCAAGACCGATTTCTTCAAGGATGCGTGCAACAGAATCTCCGACAGCAGGAGTTGGAGCCAAAGACAAATCGAGAATTCCAAAATCAACACCAAGACGACGAGCAGCTTCACTTCCAACAAGCTGACCCATTCTCGTAATCTTAAATGCCATCTTTTTAATTCCATCAGCGAGAACATTAATCGGCTGACCTTTATATTCTTTTGCAGCTGCCAAAATTACGCCAGGACCAGAAACGCCGACGTTGATTACACAGTCGCCTTCTCCAGGTCCGTGGAATGCACCAGCCATAAACGGATTGTCTTCCGGAGCATTGCAGAATACAACGAGTTTTGCACAACCATTTACTTCACAAGTCTTAGAAACTTCCGCAGTCTTTTTGATTGTTTCACCCATCAATTTTACGGCATCCATATTGATTCCGCTTTTTGTAGATCCGACGTTAACAGATGAACAAACGAAATCTGTTGTAGCAAGAGCTTCTGGAATTGATTCGATTAATTTTCTGTCAGCAGGAGTAATTCCTTTCTGAACAAGGGCAGAGAAACCGCCCAAAAAATTTACACCGAGTTCTTTTGCGCAACGGTCAAGCGTTTTACAATATTCCACATAACTTTTAGCATTGCTTGCACCTGCAACCAAAGCAATCGGAGTTACTGAAATTCGTTTATTTATAATTGGAACACCAAATTCTTTTTCAATGTCTTCACCTGTTTTTACAAGGTTACCGGCCTTATGCATGATTTTATCATAAATCTTATCACAGGCGCGTTTTGCATCAGCGTCAGCACAATCCAAGAGCGAAATACCCATTGTAATACAGCGGATATCAAGCTTCTGTCTCATAAACATGTTTACTGTTTCTTGAATTTCAACCGGAGAAAAAATCATATATTTATCGTTGTCCTTAAAGTTTTCTAATGTTCTTCAATTTTATTAAATTTTCAAGACCTAGTCCACAGACCAGGCCTTTTTAAGCGACAAACTACTCTTCTTTTTCGTATCCGTACGGACCAGTTCCACTTTCGTTATTTCCGATCCATTCCCAGACAGCTTCGTCTTCCTGACCCATACGCCAGAAAGCAATGCACTTATATCCCTTCTTTTTGTACATGCGAGCTCTTTCAACATTTGAATAAGCATCTTCATACCATCCGGTAATAGTTACTTCAGTCTTATATGAATAATGTGGAACGCCCTTTTCGCGTTCGATTTTAGTTACGTTATTTTCCTGAGCATGACGGTTCATACCGTTAAATGCCCAAGCCTGCTGAACAGGTTCTGAACACCATGTTCTTCCGTAGAATGGAAGTCCAAAAATGTATTTGCTTTCAGGCCATACTGTCTTTGCATAGTCAGCAACTTTTGCACACCAGTCGTATGATGCAATGGAACCTGCCGGCCCCTTTGACCAATGCTCGTCGTATGCCATTACCATGATTCGGTCAGCTATTTTACCGATTTTTGCGTAGTCGTAAACGTCTTTTTTGAGTGTTTTTGTTCTTGCAGGAACGCAGACTGTAAGAGGCTTTTTTCCAAGACCTTTTTTAAGTTCTTTAAGGAATGATAAAAAATTATCTCCATCGCGAGCCGGAATAAGTTCCCAGTCGACCTGAAGGCCGTCAAACTCTTTCGAAGCTTCGAGAAGATCTCTGATAATCTTGTCCCTTACTTTGTATTGAGGATCAATACAGAAATGAGAAAGAGAAGTACTTTCACAGATTGTTACAAGATGAACTCTTCCCTTAAAATTAGGTCCAACAGCAGTTCTCTTTGGAATATTTACAAGTTCACCGTAGCTGTTTACTTCTGCGGCAAAGAGACCGATGTCAGTCAACGGAGTTGTATCAACGTAATCTTTCAATCTCGAAAGCATTACATAACCCCAGACTTCATCAAATAAAACAGGGTCTCCCTTTATATCTTCATTCCACTTGTACGGATGTGTATAGCCCGGAAACATTACTCCTTCATCAGTAATTGTCTTTTCAGTCACTTTAGGATATGTCTTTTTTTCTGCAAACAGGCCGAAATTAAGGCACAAAACCAATGCGGTTCCAATAGTTGCAATTTTGTTAGAAATTTGTGTCATTTTTTAATACTCCAATGCTAATTTATCGGCATTAACGAGTAATTATCTTATACATAGGTGTCTCTTTCGGGTGAAATTCCAGAATATTTTTTTCACAATCGAGAACTTCAGCCGGATCGTGAGTAACATGCAAAAGAGTTGTAGTACCGCTTGCTGCAACAATTTCAAGCAAATCAAGGATTTTCTGTCGGTAAGACTCATCAAGACCGTGACAAGGCTCATCAAGAATCAAAACTGGAGGACATTTTACAGCCGCCCTCAAAATCAAAATCGCACGCTGTTCACCATAACTGATGCTTCCGAACGATTCGCTTCCACGGCCCTCAAAACCGCCCAATTTGAGCCATTTCTGGGCTGCAGCCTTCTCTACGTCAGTTGCCGCTTCATAAAGGCCTATAGAGTCCCTGAAGCCCGAAATAATGACATTTTCAAGCGTTGTAGAGCCTACCATACGGTATTCTACATGAAGTCTGTAAGAAACGATTCCGAGCCTTCGCTTGATGTCCCAGATTGTTTCTCCACTTCCTCGACGGGCACCAAAAAGCTTGATGTCGTTCGAAAAAACCTGCATGTTGTCACCGGTAATCAATTCCAAAAAAGTAGTCTTTCCAGAGCCGTTTGGTCCGCGAATCAACCAGTGTCCGCCCTTTACGAGCTTCCAGTTTAAGTCAACCAGAACGTGATTATCGCCCCATCCGACGTTTACATTTTTCATGTCGATTAAAGTTTCTGCCTCTTCGTTTTCTGTGTGTAAAACGGCAGTTTCGGCATTTATCTGGGCAAGGTCATTTTCAAAGTCAGCCCTGTCTTTTTCGCGGGTTTTTTCTTTAGTGGAATTTCTTTCACCGACAATTTTTTCATAATCTGCTTTCGATCCGCAGAACGAAATCTTTCCACCTTCAAACTCAAGTACATTGTTTATCGCATCTGGAATTTCATGATATCTTTCCATACCGAGAATAATTCGCGGAAAATCGAGAGAAGCATCCGTTTTAAGCTGCTTTTCAGCAATCGAGTTAAAAAAATCAAGAAGAATCTTTCGGCTGTCTACATCAAGTCCTGCAAACGGATCGCTCAAAATCAAAAGCTTTTTTCCGCTGATAAGGGCACGAGCCAGAAGTGTTCGGCGAATCTCACCTGTAGACATATATTTGAGACCGCGGTCAAGGATTTTTTCGATTCCGCAGAGTTTTACCTGAGGATAAGTTTCAAGGCGTTTTGCCTCTTCCGGGAGCTCTGCATTTTTTACAGCCTTTGCACCGCAGATTGCTTCTGCTAAAAATACGCGTCCTGTTCGGCCGATATCAACGCCGCCTTCAACATAATCACTTTCATCGTTATTGCGTTCTTCTTCGATCAATTTTGCCGCACGCTCGAGTGAAACAATTTCTACTGAATCCTTAAAAATGTTCGAGTAAATTCCATCCATAGCCCCGGGAATAACATTTCTCTGACCGCAAAGAGCTTTCAAAAAATCCGCCTTACCGCCCCCGTTCGGACCGATAACAAGCCAGGCTTCTCCCGCGTTAAAATTCCAGTTAACCTTTGAAATTTTCTGAGACTTTGAATCTTCGATACTGCAATTTTTGATCGTAATTAAATTAGTTCCACTCATATAAGCACCTTTATAAATAATATAGCACTTTAGCACCACTTAAAACAACATAGCGTTTAAGAAATTGGAGATTTTTGCCGATATTATGATATAATAATAAATCTATCGTAATTTATTTACTATCGAAAAGTAAAAAGGGTTTTTTACTTTCTGGAGGTTTTTATGAAAAAGTTTATTTCGGCTGCTTTAACTGTTCTTTTTGGAATGACAGCATTTGCATTTGAACCAGGTGCAATGATGACTCCTGTAAATGGAGTTAAAAGCTATATCAAAACTGATTACACAGTTGCTTCAAAGTTTGGAGAATATTTCAGAACTCCAAATGCAAAGTTTCAGCATGTATTCAACACATACGGACAAGAAATTGAAAACTCAAGTTTAACGCTTGATGGAAAAGTAATGGACAAAATCACTTTTGAATATGACTCAAAAGGAAACGTTACTACACAGACTGGTTATGATGATGCAGAAAATGTTCTCTGGAAAGTTATCAACACTTACGACAAATCAGGTCTTAAAACAGAAGAATCTGAATACGATGCAAAAGACAATCTTTCAAGCAAATCAATTTTCAAATACACTGGAAAAAATTTAACAGAAGAAACTTTATACAACGGACTTGGAAAAATTATCTGGAAAAATATTTATACTTACGAAGATGATCTTTGCAAATCAACTTCTTCATATTATGCATCAGGTGAACTTGAATCAAAGAAAACTTTCAAATACAACGACAACAAAGATATTCTTGAAATCTATTATTACGATGAAGAATTAAAATTCGTAAAAAAAGAATTATACCGCTATGATGCAAACAATGTTTTAACAGAAATTGCAACTTACGATTCTGACAACACACTCTATTTGAGAAAGTTTTTCAAATATGATTCAAAAGGAAACGTATTAAAAATCACAACATACGCAATCGGCAAAAAGTTCGGAACAACTGTAAACGAACTCGCCGGCATGAGTGATTTCACATACACTTATTAAAAGAATTTTATCACTTCTTTAGCCGGGTTCTGAGTTTCAAAAAGGAATCTTGACTTGTTTCCTTCTTCTCCGCACTCGGCTAAAATTTCAAACTTTGAATTTCCGATTATAAAATCATACCAGTGACTTTTTTCTTTCCAGGCTCTGAAACCTTTTACATCAGTTAAGCAGACGCTCTGTTCTTTCGGAAGATCTCCCTGAGAAGCAACGCGCATCATCGCACTCATCATGCTCTCATTCGGATTAACATAGAAATAAATTTTTTTACTTTTACAAAAAATAAGAAGACCCCACAAGCCGCTCATTCCCATCTGAGAATGAAGATTAAGTTTTTCAAAAACATCTGCTTTAGCTATGAGATTTGCCATCTGCATGTTCTCAATTTCTTCACCAAAGCGTTCTTCAAAATCCTTAAAAAACTTAGCTCTTGCAAGGTCTTCTTTTTTCATATTGTCTCTTTAATAAACTGACAAGTGTCAGTAATTATTTTGCGCTTACTACTTTAACATCAAAACAGATGTAAGCTCCACCTGGGATTCCAGCCTGTGGAATTCCACTGTCACCATAAGCCAATTCTGGTGGAATTACGATCTTTCTAACTTCGTTAAGTTTCATTTCACAAACCATCTGATCAAATCCAGGAATCATATCTCCTGCACCTGTCTTAAATTCAAGTGGTTCATGTCCCTGTGGATGAAATTCTCTTGAAGCATCAAAGATATTTCCATTTGTAAGGTAACCTTTGTATTCTACTTTTACAGTTTTACCTTTACCAACTTCAGAGCCTTTTCCTTCACGAAGAATCTGATAGTAAACACCGTTTGGTGAACATTCACAGCCTTCGATTACACTTGCAATTTCAGCTTTTTTCATTTCTTTAAGAACTTCTTTAAAGTTCTCAACTGTTTTCAATGCCTGTGGAACAAGTTTATCAAAATCAGCCTGAGTAGCTGTAAATGCTTCTGCTTTTGCACCCTGGCGAATAATTGTAACTGAAACAATTTTATCATCCTGCTGAACAGCATTAACAACATCCTGACCTGTAACTACTTCACCAAAAATTGTATGTTTATAATTCAACCAGTCTGTTGGAACATGTGTGATAAAGAACTGGCTTCCGTTTGTTCCAGGACCAGCATTTGCCATGGCAAGTTTTCCAGGTTTATCAAAAATTAAATCTTTAACAGGTTCATCTGGGAATCTATATCCAGGACCACCGCGTCCTGTTCCTTCTGGATCTCCACCCTGAATCATGAAGTTTGCAATTACACGATGAAATTTCAAACCGTCATAAAACTTTTTACCTTTTGCTGCATCAAGTGTTCCTTCTGCAAGACCAACAAAGTTTGTAACTGTAAGTGGTGTCTCTTCATAAAAAAGTTCAACTAAGATGTCACCTTTGCTTGTAGAGATGTTTGCAAAAAGACCATCTCTTCCTTCAATAGCTTTCATATTTTTCCCCTTTGACTGTGCACATCCGAAATTTAAAACTGAACATGCAAGTAAAATAATACTAATTAATTTTTTCATTTATCTTCCCCCAAATTAAAACTGCAATGTAATCCATTTGAAAATTGCATCAAGTCTTGCCTGAAATGACTTGTTCATTTTCTTTTCCAAAATTGACATCTGCATAAAATCTGCACTCATGCCAATCCAGACAAAATAACCGTCACCATCATCAATTACGTTAACGCAAACTTTACATTTTCCAGGTTTAACAGCTTTAATAATTCCATAAGACAAAGTTGTTAAATTTTCCATCTTCATAACTACCATTTTGGAATTTTCTTTGTAAGAAATTTTGTAAGTACCTTTTCCAAACGAATGCTCTTCCTGAAATGCGTAAATTGTTTTTCCGTCTGCACTTCCATCAAGCAAATCTGCAACTGGTGTTGTCGAATCTGGATTTTCAATTCTGTAAGATTCAAGATACAATGTGTCGTATATTTTTCTTGTGTTCGAATAATATTCCATTCCTTTCATCTTTGAAACAGAACGCATAATTTTCGAAACAGCAGCAATCGAAGTATCAATATTTGTTTTGTCAGCACTTGTACTGTTAGCAATCAAATCTGATTTTGTAACATAGTAAAATGACTCGGCAGCAAATCCTGCCTTTTCAGAATTTTCAAAAACATATTTATTAATGTCATCAGAAAATTCATTTTGTGGAATTAAATAAGCACCGTCTCCTTTCTGGACACGGCTTGCGCCAGCTTCAAGACGGTGATAAATTTTTCCAGTTTTCTTTGCTTCTGCCTGATAATCTGAGGCAAAAGCAAAAGAAGTTCCAAGTGCAAAAAGCACTGAAAGAGATGCTAAAAACTTAGTAGTTTTTATAAACAGTTTCATTAATATAATCCTTTGTAGAATACACGTACCTGTTTATATAAACCATCTCCTTCGCTTTTAGTTTCAACATCTGGAATGTCATTTAAAGTTGTGTGGATAAGTCTTCTTTCGAACGGATTCATTGGTTCGAGAAGAATGGAATTTTTGCTTGAACGAACTTTGTCTGCAGTTGTGTAAGCGAGGCGTACAAGTGATTCTTCGCGGCGGATGCGGTAGTTTTCTGTATCGAGAATTACGCGTACATCTTCGTGGCCAAGTTTTCCGGCATATACATTGAGCAAAAGCTGCAAAGCATCAAGATTTTTACCTTTGCGTCCAATAAGGATTGAAGAGCTTGAAGATTCCATCTTAATACCGATTTTCTTGTCTTCACGGAACATTACGTCAACTTTTACGTCATATCCCATTTTTTCAACTACATCTTTGATGAAAGATGTGAGTTTTTCTTCAAATTCACCCTGTGGAACCGGGTTAGCTGTTCTTTTTGTCTGAGCATATGAAGTGTTGCTTGAAGCAGTTTTTACTCCGTCTTCAACATGAACTCTGATTTTTACAAAACCTTTTTTGAAAAGAGAGTTTTTCTGTGTTTCAAGAATTTCAACATCGAACTGATCTCTTTCAAGACCAAGTTCCATAGCAGCCTTTTCGATAGCTTCTTTTTCAGTTTTAGCTTCGTATTCGTATACCATATCTATTTTCCCCTTTTATTAGACTTTTTTGTAAATTTAGTTACAGAAGAGTTTTTGCTTTCTGCCTTTTTCTTTGCCATTACTTTATTGATGATTGCCTGCTGTCCAAACTGAATGATGTTACTTATAGTCCAGAACAAGAGCAATCCAGAAGGTGCATTATAGAACATGAATGAGAAAATAATTGGAAGACCAAATGTCATAAACTTCATTGTTCCCGCATTCTGACCTGCAGTAGCTGCAGTCATCTTCTGAGTCACGATTCCGTAGAGAATCTGTGATCCTAAATAGATAATTGGTAATATTCTCAAATGGTTACCAGTAAATCCAGAAATAAACCAGATTTCTTTATTCCAGCTCCAGATACTGTCACCAACAGAAAGGTCATCAATCCATCCTGAAATAAATCCTGCACCACGGAATTCAAAGTAGTTCTTAAACAAGTCGAACATTGCAAACAAAGCGAGCATCTGCAAAATCATCGGCAAACATCCAGAAGCAGGATTAAATCCAGTTTCCTGGTAAATCTTCATTGTTTCTTCCTGAAGCTTCTGTGGATTATCTTTATACTTATTCTGAATTGCATTGATTCTTGGCTGAACTTCCTGCATCTTTACTGATCCGAGTGAAGATTTCAAAGTAAGTGGGAAAAGAATAATTTTAAGAATGATTGTCATGATGATGATTGATACACCCCAGTTTGGAACAAGTTTGTAAATCATCTGCATCATCCACTTGAAGAAGTTTTCAAGCCATCCCAAGAACTGATAAGTCTGAACGGCATCAGTAATTCTCTTGCCTTCAAATCCCCATCCGTTCAAGTTTTTGTCAGTGTAGTTCTTCAAAACTTTTTCACTACGTGGACCTGCATAAATATAGAATGAATCGTTTGTTCTTTTGTCTGTGATTTCACTTCTTTCAAAAAGTGTCTGTGCATTTGCAAGTTCGAAAGTAGAAACTGCAGCACTGTAATACATGTCTTTAATAATCGAAGGATTTTCTGGAATCAAAAGTTCACAGAAATAATTTCCTGCAATACCTGCCCAGTTAAAATCTTTGTCATACTTTTTTGTTTTTTTATCCTGAAGAACTTCTTTCTTAGTTTTTGAACCATTGTGTGCTAAGAAAGTTCTGTTTTCATAACGGTCAGTCTTCTTATTATAGTAAGGACCAATCTGTGGAGCTGTTCTGATGGAATATGCAATGCTTCCATCTTTTCCAGCGTTGCTCAAACCTGTAAAACCATCATTGCCGTCAACCAAAATATTCAATTTGAACATGTAGTCATCAGGCATGAAAGAATACTGTTTGATAAAAGTATATCCATTATACTTTTTAATGAATGCAATTTTCTGCATTCCTTTTTCGTCTTTTTCAAATTCTTTTACAGTAAACAAACTGTTTTCAATCTGTTTGTCATCTGCACCAAAGTTAATTGCAAATGCTCTGTTGTTGGCAGTAATATTTTCTGCCATCTGAACATAATCATTTGTCTTGTTGTCTTTGTGTTCAAGAAGCTGGAGTGATGTAACATCACCACCGCGATTTGTAAAAGTAACTTTTAATTTGTTTGTTGTGATTACATATGTTGATTCAACTACTTCTTCTTCAGCTTCAACTGGTTCAGCAGCTTTCATTTCAACATTTGAATCATCTTTTTTTTCTGCAGTCTCTGCAGGAACATTAGTTTCTACTTTAGCTCTTGCAGCTTCTCTGTTTGGTGCATAAAATTTCTGATCAACAATGAGCCACGCAGAAAACAAAATTGTAGAACAAACAACAGCTAAAAGTATGTTTTTGTTATTCATAATTAAACCTCATTTAAATCCAATTCCACTTTTGTATTTTTTTTCTCTGGAACGGGATCATACCCACCTTTGTTAAATGGATGACATCGACAAATTCTACGAAAAGAATACCATCCTCCCTTTATTACACCATGCGTCTTCAATGCCTCGAGGGCATAATTAGAACATGACGGATAAAACCGGCAACACGGTCTTTTGAGAGGAGAAATACAGACTTGATAAGCACGAATAATCATACAGAAAAATTTTACGAAAAAATTTTTCATTATTTTATTAGTCCTGCCTTTTCACATAATGTACGAAATTGAACACACCTTGTGCTGAACGAGTCATTTCCGGGATATACAAGAAATAGAATATCATATCCGGTGTTCAGGAATGTTTTTGTTAATCGATAAGCTTCACGGCTATAACGCTTTGAAGCATTGCGCTCCACCGCATTGCCATAACCGCGTGGAAGAGGAAAAGCAATTCTGTTTTTGCCAGTACTGTTTTCTAAATAGAAAAGCTTGGCCCCAGAAGTGCTTACCCTTTTCCCATTTTTGAACAGATTATGAAAATCAATAGGATTTTTGATCATTTCCTCGCGCGGAAATTTTCCTACTATTGCCAAGTCTGTTTCCATGGTATCTTCTACTTAGAATTAGTACTTGTTATGTTCGTCAGCTACAGAGAGCTTTCTGCGGCCCTTAGCACGTCTTCTAGCGAGAACTTTGCGTCCTCCCTTAGTAGCCATTCTGGCGCGGAAACCGAATTTTCTGTTACGCTTAACTTTACTTGGCTGATATGTCCTTAACATGGCATATACTCCTTATTACTAGGGCCGAAGGCCCAAAAAATTTTCACTAAAAATTAGTAATAGAATATAACATTATTTTTTTCTTTTAGTCAACACGACAAACCCGATGCTAACGGAACAATACCCGCAGTCATCAAAAACCAGGTTTCAGAAGGGACATCCGTTGCTATAAAATTCCCTCAAAAAGCTTCTTTACCTCATCCGGAACAGGTTCCTGGCTTTTTTCGTTCTTGAAACCCATTTCTTCAAGCTTCCTCTCGTCATTTTCGACCTCTTTAAGCATACTTTCACGACTTTTCTTGAGATATGTCTCATAGTCGTCTCCAAGCTGCGCATTTGACCCTTTTACGCGAAATGCGAGGTTTCTGACAGCCACGTCAGGGGTATTCATTTTGAGTCCTTTTAATATAAAATCTTTGTTATTCTGCAAAATCTGATTCCAACCGGGATGATCAGACTCAATCAATAAAACACCGTTTTTAAGGTCTACAATATGAGTATGGCCGGCTAATTTTGGACCGTAATTATAGATTTTAGCTATCGTATCGTCCCAGGCTTTCGAAATTTTATTGCTTTCGTCGAGCGTTCCAACTGAAATATTCGAAAAAACCTTGTTAATCATGTCATTAGACGAAATTACATCATTCATACCAGCCCCCGTCCTTAATATTTATCACTTTTGTGGTCGTGTGTCTGTATCTCTCATAAGGCTCGCCCGGCAAAAAAGTACAGAAAAGCTGGTCATATTCAGGAAGCATGGCAGTCACTTTCTGGCGCTTGTCAGGATCAAGTTCCAGTAAAACATCGTCCATAAGCAAAATCGGCTTTTCTTTCGTAATCTGACTGAAAAAAACAGCCTGAGACACGCGGAGCAAAAGCGCAATCAAACGCCTCTGACCAGTCGACGCCACCGGAACAAAAAGCATACCGTCTTTTACAAATTTAATTTTATCACGATGCGGGCCGGACATTGTTGTCTGCATTACCCGGTCAACATCACGCTTGCTTTTTAAAATTTCAATTACTTCATCCTGAGTCGGAACTCTTTTTGAAATTCCATCATCAATTTCTTTCCACGACGGCTCATAAAAAATCCTTACATTTTCAATTCTAGTAATATCAAAATAAAGCTTTGTAAAAATTTCATTAAATTTAAAAATTGCTGCTTTTCTTTTTTTCTCAATTTCAAGACCAGCTTGTGCAAGCTGCATATCATAAATATCGAGCATTTCAAATTTCTGATCTTTAATCAAAAGATTTCTTGATTTTAAAATCTGTCTATATTTTCTAATTACATCAATATACGAAACATCATAAAGAGAAAGAGACTGATCAATAAAAAATCTTTCTCGTCCCGGGTCCCCTGTTACAAAATCCATATCATCATGACAGAACAAAATACACGGCATCGTGTTAATCAATTCTTTTCTGTCATGAATATTTTTCCCGTTTTTTTCAATTCGCTTTTTGGAATTTTCATAATACACATTTATACTTTGTGTACTTTCACTGGAATTTTGATAGAGAGCTTTTATACTAAAATCTTTCTGGCCGTGAGTTGCAATTTCAGAATCAAGATGCGTTCGAAAGGAATTTCCATACGCACAATAATAAAGCGATTCAAGAATATTACTTTTTCCCTGACCGTTTTCACCAACAAAATAGACCTCCTTAGAAAGAAGGTCTATTTTATCATTTCGAAGATTTCTGAAATTGCAAAATGAAATGTTTAAGAAAGGCATTAGTCCAGATTCATCGGCATGATGATATGAAAGTAATCACTCTTTGGTTCTGGTCTCAAAGTAATTGCTTTCATAGCTTCTGTAAATTCAAAAGTAACTCTTTCAGTTGGAATTACTTTTAATGGTTCTTCAACATTAATATAGTTCAATGCAATTGTAATTTCGTTTCCGTCGTACTGACATGGAATCTCTTCATTAGCAGTTCCCAAATCACTTTCTGGCGAAATCAAAGTCAAAACACCTGGCTGCAATTTAAAAAGAATTCTTGCAACTTTTTTATCAATCATAATTGTTGTGCGTTTTAAAGCAGATTCCAAATCTTTCTTATCAACTTCAAAACTTGATGTCTGACTTTCAGGAATTACTCTCTGATAATTAGGGAACTGACCTTCAATTAATAATGAAGAATATTCATAGTTTCCAAATTTTACGAAAATCATTTTATCAACTACAGCAACAAAAATATTTCCTTCTGCAGGAGCATTTTTCAAAACGCTGTTTAAAACTTTTGTAGGAATAATTGCTGGAGTAAAATCATTAATGTTCTGTGCGATATCTTTTTCAACAAATGAAAGACGACGACCATCAGTTGCAACCATAATCAATCTGTCACCTTTCTTTTCAAGATAAACACCTGTCATAAAATATCTGTTTGCATCTTCTGATACAGCAAAAATTGTCTGACTGATCATTTCTTTAAATTCGCTTGATGGAACTTCAAAGAACTGAACTCCTTCTGCAGAAGAAATTTCTGGAAATTTATCCGAAGCCATACTCTTAAGCTGGAACTTAATTTTTTTAGCAGCAGGTTTAATTGTTACTGAAATATCTTTCTGTTCAAATTCAATTTCACCAGATGGTGAAGAAGAAAGAATGCTCATAAACTTATCACAGAAGATTGTTGTAGTTCCTTCTTCCTGAATATCAACTGGAAGCTTAGTAATAAAGTTTACTGAAGCATCAGATGCTTTAATTGTTAAAGTATTATTTTCTGCTATCAAAAGAATGTTTGATAAAATAGAAATAGGACTTTTGTTACTGATGATTTCCTGTGTTACTGCAATTTCTTTAATCATTGCATCGCGATCGAAAGTAAATTTCATAAGAAGGGTCTCCCAACTTTATATTTAATTAACCG
>JAGHSB010000030.1 GCA_018066075.1 Candidatus Treponema scatequi | reverse complement strand
TATTAATTTAGTTGTGTTTGGTCTGTTGTTAATTTCGTTTATTCCCGGAATTAAAATAGCAAAAAATAAGACGATTAATGAAGATTATTTTTCATTTAAGACAACAACCTGCCTAAAAGGAATACTTGCTTTCTGCGTAATGTTTCATCATATATCACAGAAAGCAGCTTTTCATTCTACTGGCTCAATTTCTTTTTTTGAACATATCGGATTTGTTTTTGTCGGATTGTTTTTCTTCTGTTCTGGTTACGGACTTTATAAAAGCTTTAAGACAAAAGAAAATTATTTTGACGGCTTTTTGAAAAAACGTGTTCTTCCGATTGTTATTTCCTATTATATTATGGTTGCCCTTTATGCTGTTTATTATCTCATTCGTAAACCAGGTTTTTCTGTTTCAGAATGGATTTGCAAATTGTCCGGCGTTACAATGATAAACAGTCAGGCGTGGTTTGTTTATGTAATTGTAATAATGTATCTTGCTTTCTATTTTATTTTCAAAAATGAAAAGCTTCGTGAAAATGGAATTGCACTGATGCTCCTCGTTGCAATTGTGCAGGGACTTATTTTTATTATCTGTAATCATTTTCCTTGGTATCTTGGAAATGAAGGCTGGTGGAAAAATCCGGGTGCGTTTTCAAGTGTAAGCTGGTGGATGCGTCCGTGCGCACTTCTTTTTTCTGGTGAGTGGTGGGTTGAGTCTACATGGGCTTTTGTCTTTGGTCTCTGGTTCTGCAAAAATGAAGATAAAATTCTCGCTTACATTAAGAAAAATTTTCTTCTCAATTTTATTATCTTTACAATTGTTTTTGCGCTTGCATCTTTTGCGACAATTCATTTTATCTGGGATGTCGGCTTCTGGTCAGATATGGGCGGCGACCTTGGAACAGGTAAAAAAGCTGCAGGTTATATTCTCCTGAATATGTACTGCTGTCTTGCAAGTTTTTATCTTGCGCTCATCATGTTAAAAGTTCGCGTTCAGAATAAGTTTTATGAATTTTTTGGAAAGATGTCCCTCGAACTTTATCTTGTTCAGGAAATTTTCCTTTTTGCTTATGCACCATTAATCGAAAAAGGCCGTTCACCGATTTTCAAATCAGGAAATATAAATCTCTTTCAGTATCTTGGATTAGTTGTCATTTCTGTTATTGCGCTTGCCTGCATTTACAGATTTATTAATGTCATGGCAACGAAAAAATTAAAGGCAAAATAAAATGAATCTTCCTTCGGACTTTGCCGAGTTTTTGAAACCCGATTGCAACAGAAAAGATTTTATTCAGAATAAACTCTTAGAATCAGGAATCAAATCGAGCGTGCTTGTCATCGAAGGAAAGAGTCACATTTATGTAGACTTTCCCAAACAGCATTATAACCCGAGATTTAAAATTAAAACTCTCGTAGCGCATTATGACTGCGTTCCAAATACTGCAGGTGCAAATGACAATGCTTCGGGAGTTTTTGTTTTACTCGATGCAGCCCGCCGCCTTTCTCAGTTTGAAGGCGAACACAACACGAGAATTATTTTTACAGACGGAGAAGAGGAGGGCCGCTTTGGCGTCAAAGGTCAGGGTGCTTATTCTCTTGCTGCTCGTTTTCGTGAACTTAATTCGATGGAAGGCGAGGTCTTTGTTTTTGACTGCGTTGGCCGCGGTGATGTTCCTGTCATTGCAGAAGTGGAACTTGCAAAAAACACAGACAAAGTTTTTGCAAAAAAATATCAGAACTTTCTTTCTTTCACAAAGAGCCTCGTTTCAAAATATTCCACTTTACCAAACGTAATTTTACCGGCCAGCTTTTCAGACAACGCCGGCTTTCTCGCAAACGGCATCACTTCAGTCTGCATCACAATGCTCCCGAAAGACGAAGTCCTGAACTACATGACCTCACTCGCGCGCCTCCCGGGCCTCCGCGAATCAGTCATGAATCGCAAACTCGAAGACGTCCCTGACAAAGTCACCCCCGAATACATGCTCCGCGAAAGCATCCCCCTCACCTGGAAATACTTCCACACCCAGTTCGACAACCTCACAACACTGACCCCAGTTTCGTTTGAGATCATGAAAAAAATCACAGATGAAATTATTAAGGTACAGATGTTTTAGTCCACACCAATCCAAATCTGCGTCAATCTGTGTTTAATCAGTGTAATCTGTGTTCACCTTTTTAGCCCTGGTCGAGTGAGCCCGCGTTCATCCACATTCCACTTAATTGTAAAAATCTTTAATATTTGTTAAAATGATTTAATCGTAAATATTAAGGGGTTTTATATGGAACTTTGGCAGAAAGGTGCTTACCTTGTTAATGGAAAATTAGAAGAAAATTATGCAGCTGGTATTGACGCCGGCAGAAAAAATACAATGGCTTATTCGATTCTTCAGAAACACAACACATCTGGAGATGATACAAAATTAAAAATCAAGTTTGACAAAATCACATCACACGACATCACATACGTTGGAATCATTCAGACAGCACGCGCTTCCGGGCTTGAGAAATTCCCTTTGCCATATGTTTTGACAAACTGTCATAACTCGCTTTGTGCAGTAGGTGGAACTATCAACGAAGACGATCATATGTTCGGACTTACATGTGCTCAGAAATACGGCGGTATTTATGTTCCACCTCATCAGGCTGTAATTCATCAGTTTGCACGCGAGATGCTTGCTGAGTGTGGTGCAATGATTTTGGGATCTGACTCTCACACTCGCTATGGTGCTCTTGGAACAATGGCAATCGGTGAAGGCGGCGGCGAACTTGCAAAGCAGCTTTTGAACAAGACTTATGATGTTGCTTATCCTGGCGTTGTTGCAATTTATCTCACTGGAACTCCTGTCGCAGGCGTTGGTCCTCAGGATGTTGCTCTTGCAATCATCAAAGCTGTTTTTGATAACGGTTATGTTAAAAATAAGGTAATGGAATTTGTAGGCCCTGGAATCGCAAATCTTTCTGCCGATTTCCGTATCGGAATTGATGTCATGACAACTGAAACAACTTGTCTCTCTTCAATCTGGAAAACAGATTCAAAAGTAGAAGAATGGTACGCAGTTCACGGAAGACCAGAAGCATATAAAGAAATCAATCCAGGTGAAGGCGCTTACTATGACGGAGCAATCGAAATCAATCTTGATGAAATCCGTCCGATGATCGCAATGCCTTTCCATCCGTCTTGTGCTTATACAATCGATGAAGTAAATAAAAATCTTATGGACATTCTTGATGAAACAGAAAAACGCGCAAAAGTTTCATTCGGTGATAAAGTTAACTTCACACTTAAGAATAAAGTTATCGATAATAAACTTTACGTTGACCAGGGTGTAATCGCAGGTTGTGCAGGCGGTGGATTTGAAAACATTTGTGCTGCAGCAGACATCTTGAAAGGAAAAGACACTGGTAACGGAAAATTCCTTTTAAATGTTTATCCTGCATCTATGCCTGTATACCAGGAACTCATGAAAAACGGTGCATTCAGTGCATTGGTAAGTGCAGGTGCAATCGTTAAGACAGCATTCTGCGGACCATGTTTCGGAGCAGGAGACACTCCTGCAAACGGCGCATTTTCAATCAGACACTCAACAAGAAACTTTCCTAACCGCGAAGGATCAAAGATTCAGAACGGACAGCTTTCTTCAGTTGCACTTATGGATGCACGCTCGATCGCAGCAACTGCAGCAAACAAAGGTTTCCTAACAGCAGCAACAGAATACGACACAGAATTTTCAAACAAAAAATATTTCTTTGACGGCGACATTTATAAAAAACGCGTTTACGATTCAAAAGGTGTTGCACATCCAGAAGTTGAAATTCAGTTTGGACCAAACATCAAAGACTGGCCTGAACAGAAAGCACTCGGTGATGACCTTCTCGTAAAAGTTGTTTCAGAAATCCACGATCCTGTTACAACAACTGACGAATTGATTCCGTCTGGTGAAACTTCTTCATTCAGATCAAATCCACTTGGTCTTGCAGAGTTTACACTTTCAAGAAAAGACCCGGCTTATGTAGGTCGTGCAAAAGCAGTTCGTGATTTGACAGATGATGTAAAGGCAGAAATCAAAGCTGCAGTTGATGCTCTTTCTAAAAAAGATGCAGAACTCGGAAAGAAAGCAGGGGAAGCACAGACAGGTTCCACTATATTTGCAGTAAAACCTGGAGACGGATCAGCCCGTGAACAGGCTGCAAGCTGCCAGAGAGTCCTTGGTGCTTCTGCAAATATCGCAAACGAATACGCAACAAAACGCTACCGCTCAAACCTCATCAACTGGGGTATGCTTCCATTCATTTACAAAGACGGAGACAAGAATCTTCCGTTTGCAAATGATGACTATGTTTTCATCCCGGGCGTAAAAAAGATGATTGCAGAAAAACTTCCATCAATTACAGCATATGCCGTTAAGAAAGATGGAACTGTAAAAGACTTCGAACTTTCAGTTGGCGATTTGACTGACGACGAAAGAAAAATTATTCTTGCAGGATGTTTGATTAATTTCTACAGAGGATAAGTTAATCGTTTTTCTTAAAGGAGGCATGATAAAAAAGTAAACGAACAAGCGGTATTGTGATACGCTGATTATGATTCAGCGGAACCCAGGCAATAGTTCGTCATATTTTGTAAGGACTCAGATCCTTGTAAAGGAGAATGA
>JAGHSB010000020.1 GCA_018066075.1 Candidatus Treponema scatequi | reverse complement strand
TTTCAAAATAATCATCATACTTTTCAAAAACTGGATTCTTAATTTTAAGAGTTAGATCAACTTCAATGTCACCACCGTTAAATTTTTTCAAACCACTTGTTTTAAATTCGAGTTTGTATCCGTTTTTTTTCGGGTCATTATCAATTTCATAATATTTATATGAAAGATTTTTTGATTCTACAACAAGAGAATGTTCATCTGTTTTTTTAAGATTCTTTTTAAGATAATAGCCGGCAAGAAATTTATCTTTACTCTTTTTTGGCTTTGGATAAGAATTTTTTCCATCAAAGAAAACTACAGCAGTTGGATCAATAAAAATTGATCTGATTTGAGAAATACCGATAAAACAGCCATCAAATTGAATGCCTGTATACCACCATTCTTTTTCGTTAAAACTTTTAATAAAATGAAATCGATTTTTAGTTACTTTATGCTCTAATAGATTTTTCATACATTAATTCTAGCACAAAAAATTGATTTTACTATTTATTTTTTGCATCCCAATTAATTCTGACGCAAGCTCTGGATTTTCGTCGACGTTGACTTTTCCGACAATATATTTTCCATCATAATCTTTTGCAAACTGCTCAATTACAGGACCCATCGCCATACACGGCCCACACCACGGCGCCCAGAAATCAACCACAACAGGTTTTTCAGCCATTAAAACTTCTCTTTCAAAGTTATCTTTTGTCAAAATGATTTCAGCCATAAAAAAACCTCCGTTTCATTTTCTATATTTAATATACTCATGAAATCAGAGGTTTTCTGTGACCAAGTCACATAACTGTCATTTTTTTATCAAATTATCGCTTGTATTCCGTCGAGGTCTTTTTTATATAGAAAAATATCGAATTTATTTCTCTTCTACAGCTTCTTCCTCATCGATATATTTAATACCGATTCCATAGAACGTAAAACCTGGATGTACACCACAGTTGTTGATTGCAGTTTCGATTACAGCATCGATTCCGTTTTTATAAAGAAACTCTTTATAATACAAAACTGCTCTTTCAAGAGTAATTGTTTTTCCTGCAATAGGACCACCGCCAAAATCATATTTTATATTAGCAACATATTTAAACTTCTTTCCTTCTGGAATCGATTTAAGAATCTCAATGTTAACTCCGTCATATGTTTCAGGATCGTCAATCTTTTTTACAGTAAAAAATTTATCTTCGATTGTCGGCAATGATTCATCATGCAAAGTGACATAAAGGCTTCCATGATTTTCAAGATTTTCGATTGCTTTATAAACGTATTTCTTTCCTTCTTCAAAGTTAAAGCTTCTTCTTGCAGAACCTTGAGCTACATAACTTGATGTCACATGATAATACTTAAATTCAATAACATGTTCTCCAGCTTCAAGCATAATCTTGCCCTTCAACTTTGTAGGCTGATCATCAATTGAAGTAACAGTCAAATGACTTCCAATTTTTACAGTAATAGCACCACTTTTTCCAGCATCAGAAAGTTCCTTCTTTCCTTTAGCCCCGGCAAGCGCCAGCATCATTGTGCAGAGAATCCCTGCAATTAACATTCGTTTTTTCATTTTAGTACCTCATTTTTATGATATACCTCAATTATACCAACTCCCAAGCCTCCTTTCCACCCTACAACAACCCATTCCCGCATTCCACAAAAAAATTCGACATCTTCTAAATTCTGTAATAGAATAGAAAGTATAGGAGAGTTTCATTATGGAATTATCAGCTAACGACAGATCACTTAAATTCAAAAATTTCTGGTTTATTCTTTTCAGTTACATTTCACCATTCCCTGTATTTCACATTTTTGCACCTTATTCAAAGGCAATGACATTTAAGGAGACGCTCGTAATCGCAAGAAGCCCGTCTTATCTGGCTTTTTTGATTATTGGAATTATCCTTTCAATCATCACTTATGCTTTTCTTAACGGACAGTTCAGGAGTTATGATGGAACTACCGAACACGCCATCAAAATCAATACTTACATCCGTGTAATTGAATTTTTGACACTTGCAGTTCCACTTTTGCTTGGTATTTTCTGCCCTATTATGATTTGCAAGGACTGTGCAAAAGTCGGTTTTTTACCGGCCGTTTACGAAGGCAGCTCGATGACGTACTTTATTTTTGCAACGTGGATGGGAAGTTTGGCGTCATCCTCGGCTTTGTCTTATGTTTTTTTGGTTTCTACAATGGAATCCGATCTCGGATGGCTTCCGTACAGAAAGCAGGATCAGACATTCTCATTTGTACAGCGCTCACTTTTGATAGAAGGATTTAACCTTGTTGGACTTATATTCCTCGTAGAAGCAGTTCTCGATGTTCCAGGAAACACAGACCTTCCAAAGATACAGCTCTTTTTGACAAAGATTACTCCATTCTCATTCTTCATCGCAATTATTTCACTCCTCAGCCAGTTCTTTCAGATTAAAGACGTTAACAAGGCAATCAACCTTGTAAATCAGTTCTCAGCTGACCTTTCAGAAAAGAATTATACAACTCCAAAAATCCCTGTTCTCATCCGCTGTGAATTGGGAGACCTTGCAAACCACCTCAACATTTTCTATGACGCAACCGTAGAACTTTTGAAAAACTTCAGGTCATCAATCAATGCAACGCGAGACAATGCGACTAACCTTGAAAACCAGATGCGAATCGTATCTGAAGAAGCTACCGCAATTTCTCAAGGCATTACATCTGTACACGAAGAAATGACAAACCAGGCAGCTGGTGTAGAAGAAGCAAACGCTTCGGTAAGTCAGATTATTTCAAGTACAGAATTATTAAACGAAAACATCAATTCACAGGCAAGTGCAGTATCACAGTCTTCTGCAGCCGTAGAAGAAATGGTAGCAAACATCAACTCTGTAACACAGATTCTTGAAAAGAACTCTGAAAACGTAATGAACCTCAGTAACGCTTCAGAAGACGGTAAGAAATCTGTAACAACTGCCGTAGATATGTCACAGGTAATCATCCAGCAGTCAGCAACATTGCTCGAAGCTACATCAATCATTTCTACAATCGCAGAACAGACAAACCTTCTTGCCATGAACGCCGCAATCGAATCTGCACACGCAGGCGAAGCCGGAAAAGGATTCGCAGTTGTTGCTGATGAAATTCGTAAGCTTGCCGAACAATCAAGTCAGCAGTCTAAGAACATCAACGATAACCTCGAACAGCTTTCTTCAACAATCGCATCTGTATCAAACAGTACAAAAGATGTTCAGGAAAAATTCGATGTTATTTACGGACTTGCACAGACAGTTAGAGAACAGGAAAATGTAATCAACAATGCAATGACAGAACAGGCTGCAGGTAACAAGCAGGTTCTCGATGCAATGAATCACATCAATAAATCAACTGTCGAAGTAACAGACGGTTCACATGAAATGATCAACGGTGGACAGCAGGTTGTAGTCGAAATGAAAAATCTTACAGAAATTACTAGAACAATCAACGACAAGATGAACGACATGACTTCAAGCATCGACGGTATCACAAACGCCATCCAGAGCGTATCACTTTCTACTCAGAAAACAATGCGCGATACCGAAGAACTCCACAGCACAATCAGTTCATTTAAGCTTGATTAAATCCAGAATTTCTTCTGCAGAAGTAATTCCAATTTTTTGTCCTGTAATTTGACCGTTTGTAAAAACAGTTATAAATGGAATGCTCATAATTCCATATTCTGCCGCAAGCTCAGGATTCTCGTCGACATTAACTTTGCCGACGATATAAGTTCCATCATAATCCTTTGCAAACTGCTCAATTACAGGACCCATAGCCATACACGGCCCGCACCATGGCGCCCAAAAATCAACCACCACAGGTTTATCTGCCTTCAAAACTTCCTGCTCAAAGTTATCTTTATTCAAAACCATTTCAGCCATATTTTCCTCCAGAATAACATTCTAGATTTAATATACTAATAAAAATCAATAATGACAAAAAAGAGAACCAGATTTTTCTGATTCTCTTTTATAAAATTTCTTATCTTGTAAGGTTTTTTATCTCACTCCAACATATCCGTTCGCTTCAATAACACGCTGACCATCATCTGATAAAAGCCAATCCAAAACTTTTTTCACATTCGGATTTTCTTCATACTTTCGAGTCACCGCATACAAATTGCTTGTGACAGGATAAGTGGAATTTCGAATGTTCTCAACGCTCGGGTAAATTCCATCAACGCTGATAAATTTTATTCCGCCGTATTTTGTGATGTCGCTTACATAATATCGAAATGAAAATGCAATCGCTTTTGCAAACGGAGAAGCGATTTTTACTTTTATTTTTTTGTCTCCCATAAATCTGTCCATTGCAGACTGACTTCCGCTTCCGGCAATTCTTCTGAGAGGTAAAATAGAATTTCTACTACCGCCGACTTGTTTCCAGTTTGTAATCTCTCCAGAATAAATTTTTCTGATCTTATCCTGTGAAAGAACATCAACTGGATTTTTTTCATTTACAAAAAAGACAAACGCTTCACGACCGATAACAGTAAACTCAAGTTCCACGCACTTATCTTTTGCATATTGCAGCTGCTTCTCTGATGGATACGCACAAAAAACAATATCAGATTTTCCATCAACAATTCTTTTATAAGCTCCCATCGTGTTGTTCAACTGAAGCAGACTCTTTTCTGAAAAATCTTTTCCGTCAAACTCAACATCATCTTTCGAATACAAAGATGCTGCAACTCCCGAAAAGACTGGATAAAGTGCAGTCGCTCCGTCGAGTACTGGAAGTTTTCCTTCAAGCCCGATGTCCGACTTAATCGAAACAGCAAGTGTCTCTTTTGCAAACGGAAGATATTTATCAACTTCAATCTGTTTTGCTTTTAGTTCAGGCTTTGAAAAATATCTTTTAGTAAAAAAATTAAATACAAAAAGATCAAACAAAATAAAAATAAGAATCAGTGAAGCAATCACCAAAATCTGTTTAAATAATTTCATAATCCTTACCTTTCATTTGCAACAATTGAAATGATTGAAGTTTCTCCATGCAGTTTATTTGTGTACACCACAAGAGCAACCGAAGAAATTAAACCAAGCAGCATAATAAATGAAATGATTTTAAAAAACTTTTTATCAGTCATTTTTACACCATTACATATGTGCTACAGCAAGTGAAAGAAAAATTAACAACATTAAAACTAATACTGCCAATGTAAATATCAAAGTTCCAAAAACAAACCCAACAACGATGCCTGTTTTTCTTTCTTCTTTTGGCTTTTTCATATTTTTCAAAAACAGTTTTAATAGAAAGCACCATCCAACAATAATTGCAATACATATTAATGAAGGAATTACAAGTTCTGAACCTAAATACATTTTTACACCTCTACTCTCGTAACGCCGTCACCACTTTCACAGACAAAAAATCCTGCTTTATATCCGACCGCTTTCGTATATTCCATCTGAACATTTTCAATAAAGTTATCAACTTCATCTTTGTGAACAAGAGCAATTGCACAGCCGCCAAAACCTGCACCTGTCATTCTTGCGCCAAGACAGCCTTTCTGTTTCTGAGCAGTCTCTGCAAGAGTATCAAGCTCGATTCCAGTTACTTCATAATTTTCTTTCAATGACTTATGACTTTCGTTTAACAATTTTCCAAGTCTGACAAGATCGCCGGCATTCAAAGCAACTGACGCTTTTAACACGCGTTCATTTTCTGTGATGCAGTGTCTTGCACGCATGTTCAAAATGGAATCAGTAACAAGCGCGCTGTATTTGTCCCATTCGGCAAGAGTCAGATCGCAAAGTGTTTCAGCCTTTACACCGTTTTCCTGCAAAATCTTCAACGCTTCTTCGCACTGACTGCGTCGTTCGTTGTATTTGGAATCTGCGAGTTTTCGAACTTTGTTTGTGTTCATTACGATAAAGCGATAGTCGCCAAGTTCAAGTGGAATTTGCTCGTAACGCAATGTGTTGCAGTCAAGAAGCTCACAGAAATTCTTTTTTCCTGTTGCGATAATAAACTGGTCCATGATTCCGCATTTAACATTCATGAAATTGTGTTCACTCATTTGTCCGAGCTTTGCAAGTTCCACACGCGAAATATCAAAACCAAACAAATCACAAACCGCAAAACCAAACCCACACTCAAGCGCAGACGACGAAGAAATTCCACCGCCCGCAGGAATATTTGAAACCATCAGAATTTCAAAACCGCAGTCAAACTTAAAACCGCGTGACTTGAGCTGGCTTAAAATTCCATTTAAATAATTTGCATAATCATTTTCTTTTGCATAAACAAAATCATCGTTAATATCAAACTCATAGCTGCCAGGAAATCGTAGGTCATTATAAAAAATTTTTGTATCGTTTCGTTTTCTGATTGCAACATAAAGATATCGATTGATTGTAGCAGGCAAAACTTTTCCGCCGTTGTAATCGATGTGTTCTCCGATGATGTTGATGCGCGCGGGAGAAGAATAGATTTGTAATTTGGAATTTGATGAACCGTATTGTTTGAGGAAAGCGTCATGTAGTTGTTGAACGGTGAATTCGGTTTGAGTGAGAGGTTGGGACATAAATATTTCTCCAAGATTTAATACTTAATAATAGAC
>JAGHSB010000201.1 GCA_018066075.1 Candidatus Treponema scatequi | reverse complement strand
CCTTTTGCATCTGACAATTCATAGTCATCAAGTCCGTACCAAATCGCTGAAAACGTATGTGGATCTATATTAAAATCATCTGGAATAATTTCATCTAACTTATTTTTTTTATACGTTAAATCTTTCAACTCGTAGATGGTGTTAGTGCAAACAGAAGAACAAAATATCTTTCTGAATCGCTTCACTTTCTTTGTGTACTGCAAGCGTGAACCTTGAAACTTCTTCGCTGGCTTTATGTTAATACCATTCTTTTTAAAGTATTCAATTGTTTTCGGCTCTGCGCTATCACCTTTAATCAGTTCTTTCGATTCTTTGAACTCTGCTAATGCTTTGACCGTTTCATCATCTGTCATTTTGTTTTTATAGTATTCGTAGTAAATATATAAATGCTGTCGCTGTGGATCTATAGCCATTCGAACTAATGCGTTATATGATTCCTCGAAACCAAAGTCCATTCCGGCTTTAAATAGAAGGAAGGTTCTTTTTTGCTCGATGAATTGCATCATTTCTTCATGGTCCATAACTTCAAATTGTGGCAGCACCTTCACACCGTTTACTCCGAATCGTCCTTTTCTTGCTACGCGATAAAGGTCAGGATCATAATCCTTCATTTCATCTAATTGCTTCACATAACTTTCTGGTAAAAACAAATTGTCATCAGCTGTGCTGTGATGATAGTATGTGTCGTTCACTACAACTGTTCTACGTGCGTACAAGTCCTCATCATCTAACACTAGACGTTTGTTTAAATCATCTTTAAAGAAGTGTTTAAACGACCAGTTATCTGTGCTGACTGGATTCGTTGAAAGAATCATATGAAGTTTTAACGATGGATGTCGTAAACGACCAAGCAACTCTTTAAAGCCAGCGTACTTAATCTCAGAGCATTCCTCTAACCAAACCACCGAAATATTATTAATGGATTTTAGCTTGGCAGGTTTATCCATCCCTTTGAAAATAATCTTGCTACCATTTGGAAAACGAATTTGCATAGGTGAAGTTAAGCAACGTACTTTATGTTCTAATCCTAAATCGATTACGATTTCTTCAAGCAATGAATAAGTAGAATCTCTATGTGTGTCATATACTTCACGTACAACAAGTGCTGTGCGTTTCTCTGACAATAACTTCAATACTAATTTCAAAGCCACGTGATACGACTTAGATGAACCGTAGCCACCTACTAGAAATTGAAACTTAGTTGACCAGTCGAATAGGAAATCTTCAAAGTGTGGATTGACTTCTTTTACTGCCATCAATCATCACCCTTCCGTTTGATTACAATTTCGATTGCTTGGTCATCATCTTTCGACAGTTCCGCATTCAACTTATCGATTTCAGTTTGCGTTTTCGTAATGTTCAATTGCATCTGTTCTAGCTTCATTCTACGTTCGTCATATTCGTCTGATAGTTCAAGAAACTGTTTGACTACATTTCGCCACTCGCTCGTTAGACGGGCTTCAGTGCGGATATACGCTTCATATTGTTCAAATGCGTAAACGACTTTATAGCCAGCTTTACTATCACTTTCTTCTTCGATTTCTCGCAAAGTGTCACCACTATTTTCAACAAACATAATCTTGTGCAGTTGTATCAGTGCAGCAAACTTTGTTTCTATTTGAAACCACAGTCTGTCAGCAAGTGTGAAGTCTTTTGTTTCCTCGATTATCTGCATCATATCTTGTGGTAGCCACTGTCGATAAAAACCATGCTTAGTGCTTGCCTCGTTCCGTTTTGTGAACTGATTCTTCGGATTAGGGTTGCCACTTCGATTCGGTCTATCTCGCTTTTTAGGCGCATCTTTCTTTGTATGCACACTTTTACTTTTTGTATGCACACTTTTTTCTTTGCCCCACTTGCGTGTTTTCCATGACTTAACCGTATTAATAGAAACGCTATATTTTTCAGCAATATCTTTATACTTCATGCCTTTTTTATAATCTTTTTCAGCTAATTCATATTTTTCAGCCACTCATTCATCACCACCTCGTCCCTACGTTTATTTTTTGTTTTACTTCTTCAATGCTCGTTTCGCTTTATTCCATTCTTTCAATTCGAGCCACGTCGTTTGAAATGGCAGTACTACTTCAAGTTCCATTCCAAATTTCATTTCATACAATTTCTGTCGTATTGGGAAATCTCGTGGAATTAAAATAGGTTTCGCTTTTAACTCAATTACACGTTTTGTACCATCTTTATAAGTAACGATAAAATCTGGTGTGTATTTCACTGATTGTCGTTTTTTACCGTTGATCTTGTACCCAGGTAATATTTCAACTTGTTCAGCTCTTTCTATATGAATCACATCATCTTGCTGTTCGAGGTGTTTGTAATATCTACACTCCATCAAGCTATCAAATTCTAAAGCTTTATAAATCACACGTTTATTATTTTGTTTTGCCATTGATACCACTCCTTTATATGTATTTTAGACAAAGAAAAAAGCACCCGATTGGATGCTATTGTAATTACGCTAGACCTAATATTTTCTTCCCTTCAAACACTGCATATTCTTTTAACATACCAAAAGATAGCTCTGTAAGTTGAATTCCTTTTTCTTTCACATTTTCTTTTACCTTATTCCAAACAGTTTCATTTCTAATCGCATTTAAGTAATCGTGGCCATCCCATGTTAGAGAAGCATCCATAACGGTTGAATATTGTTTTGTTCTCACTATAGAAGCGTTAACTAAGTTCGCTTGCTCCATTAGTTCTAAATGTTTTACTACAACTAAATATTCCATATCGCTTGGAACAGACCAACCTTTTTCTCCTGTATGTTCTTCTATAGATATCAATAATTCCCTAACCAATTCCATATCTCTTTTCAAAATATCTCCCCCTTTTTAATTATCTTACAAAAACCTAAAAAGGAAGTATATTACAATTATGATA
>JAGHSB010000071.1 GCA_018066075.1 Candidatus Treponema scatequi | reverse complement strand
CCTCTATATAATAATATCGGTTTTGGTTCGAAAAAATAAACCCCTTGAATAAAACTTATTTAATATAGATAATGGCATCATGACTATCGCATTATTTTCTGAAAGTTACCTTCCTACAAAATCTGGAATCGTAACTGTAGTAATTCAATTGAGAGACCAGCTTATCAAACAGGGACACAGAGTTCTTCTCGTAGTTCCTGAAACTACACCTGAATTTTCTACTCAAGGAAATCCTGACTTTTTTAGAATTCCATCAAGACCGCTTGGTCTCGGAACTGACCAGTATTTTACAATTCCAAATTTCAAAAAAATATACGAATTTATTAAATCGAATAATGTTGATCTTATTCACTGCCACACAGAATTTGCAGTTGCAAAAACTGGACTCAAATGTGCAAAGAAACTTCACATTCCATGCATCTGTACAACTCACACAATGTGGACAGAATTTTATAAATATTATCTTCCATGTGCAAACTTGATTTCTCCAAAATGGATCAAATGGTACATGAACCGTTTTTACGGTCAGTTTGATTCACTCATCGGAGTTTCTGCAAAGGCAAGAAATTATTTCAAGCGCCAGGATATGATTCCTGACACTCCGTCTGTAATTGTTCCAAATGCAATCGACGAATCTAAATTTCAGCAGAAGCATTTGACTCTTGCAGAAAAGAAAAAGGTTCGTGCAAAATATGGAATCGGGGACAAAGATGTCGTTCTTTTGTTCTTAGGACGTGTTGCAGAAGAGAAGCGCGTATTTGAACTTATTGAAATGTGTCAGAAACTTGTTGCAGAAAAAGATAACTGTAAAGTAATGTTTGTCGGAAGCGGTCCTGCTTACAACGACTGTCTCAAGCTTGCTGACAAGGAAATCAAGGAAAACAAGATTATCTTTACAGGCTTTATCGAGTGGACTCAGGTTCATAACTTCTATGAAAGCTCTGATATTTTCATTACAGCATCTCTTTCTGAAATGCACTCTATGACAATTCTTGAAGCAGAACTTTCTTCAATGCCGATTGTTGTCCGCCGTGATGACAGCTACCTTGATTCTGTATTTGACGGTGTAAACGGTTTTGTCTGCGATTCTGAAGATGAAATGAAAGACAGACTCATCGAACTCATCGACAATTCAAGAAAGAGAAAGGCTTTCGCAAAGAAGAGCCTCGAAATCACTTCAAACTTCTCAATCAAGAATCATGTTAAGCGAACTCTCTTTGTTTACGACGAAGTCATCAAAAATTATCCAAACAAGATTGATGATGCAGACGTAATGAAAAGAATGGCAAAAAAAATTAAATAATTTTTCAAAATTCTTTTTAAAAAGGGATTAATTTTTCATTATCATCCGTACTATATAAGTATGGATGATCTCCTTAAACCAGACCTGCGTGAACGTGTTGTTTCACGCGGGCTTACTTACCCAACAGATGAAGAACTCATAATGATGATTATTTCAACTGGAACTAAAGACATTCCGGTTGAAATACTTGCGCATAAAATTGTAAATGTCATTGATCGTACTGAACCTGCAAAACTTGTTCCTGAGCTTTTGAAGATTCGTGGAGTCGGTATTTCAAAGGCGCTTGCGGTTGCTTCTGCAGTGGAATTTGGAAGGCGCCGAACCTGTCACCTTGAAGCGAAAGTCAAATGCGTAAATGATGTTCTCCCTTTTGTTAAGACTTACGCCATGAAAATGCAGGAGCACTTTTTGACGATAAGCCTCTCCGGAGCGCATGAAATTCTCGGAATCAACGTCACTTCAGTCGGAACTGTAAACAATGCGATAATCCATCCCCGCGAAGTCTTTACAGAAGCAATCAAAAGGCAGGCTTCAGCAATCATTGTCTGTCATAACCATCCGTCCGGTAATATTAACCCGAGCCGTGAAGACATCGATACGACAAAACGCCTCCTTGAGTCATCAGAAATCCTCGGAATAACCCTTCTGGACCACATAATCATCAACAAGACGAGCTATTTCAGCTTTAGGGAGCACAAATTTCTAGACGAGCAGCTCACAGGCTAGGCAAATTCCACTTAAAAACGGCAGTTTTCCTCCTCCCAAAACGCGTAAATTCCACCTGTCTAGAATTTTTTGACAACAAAAATTTCTAGACAGAAACAATGTAAAATGACAAAAAATTCCCCGTTTCTTCCTAAATTCCACAAAAAAATCAAGAAAATGGACGAAATTTAACCTTTATTTGACTATATACTGACCGTGTACAGAATGAAATGACTGTACAAATTAAAATCAATGGAGGATTTTTATAATGAAAAAAATCATTTCGCTTGTATTAGCTGCTTTGATGGTAACTAGCGCATTTGCTGCACCTAAAGCAAAGGCTGGTAATGTAAAAGTTGGCGTATCTATGCCTACAAAAGACTTGCAGCGCTGGAACCAGGATGGTGCCAACATGAAGAAATCTCTTGAAAAACAGGGATACAAAGTAGACTTGCAGTATGCAAACAACGACATTGCTACTCAGGTTTCACAGGTAGAAAACATGATTTCTGGAGGATGCAAAGTTCTCGTAATCGCTTCTATCGATGGATCTGCTCTTAAGAGTGTTTTGGCTCAGGCTAAATCAAAAAAGATCCCAGTAATCGCTTATGACCGTCTTATCATGAACTCAGATGCTGTTTCTTACTATGCAACATTTGAAACTACAAAGTAGGTGTATTCCAGGGACAGTTCCTTGTTGACAAACTCGGATTGGACAAGAGAACAAACAAAGATCCAGTATACATGGAACTTTTCACAGGTTCACCAGATGACAACAACATCAACTTCTTCTTTGGTGGTGCTA
Source organism: Candidatus Treponema scatequi (assembly GCA_018066075.1). Taxonomy (GTDB): domain Bacteria; phylum Spirochaetota; class Spirochaetia; order Treponematales; family Treponemataceae; genus Treponema_D; species Treponema_D scatequi. The sequence goes on along the minus strand of JAGHSB010000071.1, from coordinate 7,276 downwards.
TGGACATCCTTACTCCATACATCAACAAAGGTGTAATCGTAATCAAATCTGGACAGAAGACAAAAGCACAGTGTGCTACACTCAACTGGTCAACAGAAGAAGCACAGAAGAGAATGGAAAACCTTATTTCTTCACAGGGATATGGTCCTAACAAACAGAAACTTGATGCAGTTTACTCATCAAATGACTCTTGTGCAAATGGTATCACAAACGCTCTCGTAGCTGCTGGATATACAGCTGCTAACTTCCCACTCGTAACAGGTCAGGACTGTGATATCACATCTACAAAGAACATGATCAAAGGAACACAGGCTATGTCTGTATTCAAAGATACACGTACTCTTGCTGCAAAAGTTGTAGAAATGGTAGACGCTCTCTGCAAAGGCACACAGCCACCTATCAACGACAACAAAACATACAACAACGGAACAGGAATCATTCCTTCATACCTTTGTGAACCAGTATTTGCTACAAAAGACAACTACAAATCACTTCTTATCGATTCTGGATACTACACAGCTAAACAGTTGCAGTAGTCTAAGTCGTAAGACTTGTTAAAATAGAGGGCTGTTTAAGAAATTAGACAGCCCTTTATTAAAATTAAATGGCTAAGGAAAAGGAGGTTCCAATTGGCGCGAATGTTATTGGAAATGCAGAACATAACTAAGGCATTTGGAAGTGTTAAAGCTCTTAGTGATGTTAACTTACAGGTGCAGGAAGGCGAAATTCACGCGCTTGTTGGAGAGAACGGAGCTGGTAAATCTACTTTGATGAATGTTTTAAGTGGAATTTATCAGTATGGAACTTACGACGGAAAGATTCTCTATGCAGGAGATGAATGTAAGTTTCAGACTATCAAAGACAGTGAAAAAAAAGGTATTGTAATCATCCATCAGGAATTGGCACTCGTACCACTTCTTTCAATTGCAGAGAACATGTTTTTGGGAAATGAAAGAGGATCTGCCGCAAAAATTAACTGGGATGAAACACATCATAAGGCAAGAGAACTTCTTGACCTCGTTGGATTAAAAGAATCTACACATACATTAATTAAAGACATTGGTGTTGGTAAACAGCAGCTTGTTGAAATTGCTAAGGCTCTCGGAAAGAACGTAAAACTTCTCATTCTTGATGAACCTACAGCTTCATTAAACGACAGAGAATCAAAAGCACTTTTGGATCTCTTGTTGCAGTTGAAAAAAGAAAAGGGAGTTACTTCAATTATCATCTCCCACAAACTTAACGAAGTATCTTATGTTGCAGATACAATCACAGTAATTCGTGATGGTACTGTAATTAAATCATTATATAAAGGCAAAGACGCATTCGATGAAGGAACAATCATTCAGGCGATGGTAGGTCGTGAGATTTCTGACCGCTTCCCTAAACGCCAGTCAAATATCGGCGATGTTTGTTTCGAAGTTAAAAACTGGTGCGTTGATCATCCAGTATTTGACGGTATCAAAGTTTGCGACAATGTTAACTTTAACATCCGTAAGGGTGAAGTAGTTGGAATTTCTGGTCTTATGGGTGCTGGACGTACTGAACTTGCAATGAGTATTTTTGGTCGTTCATATGGTGCAAACATTTCCGGAGAGATTTATCTCAATGGAAAGAAAGTTTCATTCCCTACTGTTAAGAGCGCAATCAATCATGGTATTGCTTATGTAACAGAAGACAGAAAAGGAAACGGACTTATCCTTACAGAAAGCATTGCAAAGAACACAACATTTGCTAAGCTTGAAAAGATTTCAAAGAATGCAATTCTTGATTTCGGTCTCGAAAACAAATATGCAGAAGAAATGCGAAAAGAAATGCACACAAAATGTGCAAGCATTTTCGAAAATGTCGGTAACCTCTCTGGTGGAAACCAGCAGAAAGTACTCGTAGGAAAATGGCTTTTTGCAGAACCAGATATTCTTATTCTTGATGAACCAACTCGTGGTATCGACGTTGGTGCCAAGTATGAAATCTACTGTATCATTAATGACATGATTGCTCACGGTAAATCAGTTCTCTTCATTTCTTCAGAAATGCCAGAAATCCTCGGAATGTGTGACCGTATTTACATCATGAACGAAGGAAAGATGGTTGGTGAAATGCAGGGCAAAGATGCTACCCAGGAAAAAATCATGGCAGCAATCTTAAAAACGGATAACTAGGAAAAAGGAGTAAAAATATGGCTGACGCAGTTGCTGTAGAAAAGAAATCACCTTTGAAAGGATTTTTGAATTTCTTAAAAAATAATACAATGCTTATTGCACTCGTTGCAGTAATGATCATGTTTGAAATTATGATGGGTGTTAAGAGCGGAGAAGGCTTCAACCTTTTCGGAATGTCTCTTTTCAATCCAAGTAACGTAACAAACATCATTAACCAGAACGCTTACGTTGTAATTCTTGCAGCAGGTATGCTTTTGTGTATCTTGACTGGTGGTAACATCGACTTGAGTGTTGGTTCTATCGTATGTTTGGTTGGTGCTGTAGCCGGAACAATGATTGTAAATCACGGTTGCAACATTTATTTGACAATTATGGTTTGTCTTTTTGTTGGTACATTAATCGGTGCATGGCACGCATTCTGGATTGCTTACGTACATATTCCACCATTTATTTGTACATTGTCTGGTATGCTCTTGTGGCGCGGTGTTTCTTTGATCATCCTCGACGGACTTACAATTTCACCATTCCCAGATAACTACCTCAACTTGTTCTCAAGCTACATTGGACAGGCTGACAAAACAAAAGACATCATGGGCACAATGATTGACCTTACTGGTGAACCATACCAGGATGTAGTATGGCAGTATGCTGCATCTACACTCACACTTACATTGATCATCGGTGCTATCTGTTGTGCACTTATGATTATTACTCAGTTCTTCTCAAGACTTAACAAACAGCGCAAAGGATATACAGTTGAAGCATTCGGACCATTTATCGCAAGACAGATCATCGTTAGTATCGTAATCATGATCGTATCTGCATTGCTTGGTCTCCATAACGGTGTTCCAACAATCCTTATTCTTCTTGCAGTAGTAATTGCCGGATATTCTTACTACACACAGAACACTGTTCCGGGACGCTACTTGTATGCTATCGGTGGTAACGCAAAAGCAGCAAAACTTTCTGGTGTAAATACAGATAACGTTATGTTCTTTGCTTACACAAATATGGGATTCCTTTCTGCAGTTGCAGCTCTTGTTTGTGTTGCTCGCTTTAACTCAGCAGCTCCAACAGCAGGTCAGAACTACGAAATGGATGCTATCGGTTCATGTTTCATCGGTGGTGCTTCTGCATACGGTGGAACTGGTACAGTAGGTGGTGCAGTAATCGGTGCCATCTTCATGGGTGTATTGAACAACGGTATGTCAATCCTTGGTGTAGACTCTAACTGGCAGAAAGCAGTTAAAGGTCTCGTACTTCTCTTGGCAGTTATATTTGACGTAGTTTCTAAACAGCGCAAATCATCAAAATAAAACTGATTTTTCATTTTGCTTAAGTTGCGGACCTCGAGCCGCACAAAAGCCTCCAGGTTAGTATTTAGAACCCCCGGTCGTCGGCCGAGGGTTCTTTTTTTATTCCCTTAAATGGTAACCCTGATAAAAAATATGGCTTTCGCGTAAAAACGCATAATCCTCCGACGCCCTCGCCGGGTGGATATGTAGATCATTTCATAATATCTTTTGGCCGGACTCGCGAGTCCGGGTGAGGGGTGTTATGAAATGACTGACAGTGCTGTACGGCGAGGGCGTCGGAGGATTACATGAGTTTTTGCGGGAGCCAGTATTTTTTTTACAGAATGAGTATTAAGATTGATTATGTTTGTAAATTATTTTATTCCGTGTTCAGCTCGGAACTTTTCGGCGCAGTAGAGGAGGCCTTCGATGTAGTTGTCCTGAACGAGAATCTTTACAGGTAATTCGAGGCCGCTTTCTGCGAGTGTTCCTTTTACGTTCTGGAGCTTGTCGCTTGGAAGTTCGATGCCTGTTGCATCGATGAGTTCTTTCTGGTCTTCAGTAATTTTTTCAGGGCATGGTTTGTTGCATGCGTAGAGAATGTTCTTTGCGTTTCCGAAAGATTTTAATCCGTACATAAATTCTGGATTGTCCAACGGAAGGTCTTCAAAGAAATATATTTTTGTAAAGCCGTATTTTTTTGCAACGTCTTTTGAGAATTTTACAAGGTGACTTGAAAAGTCATCTGTACTTGGGGCAACTCCGTCAGCAAAAACGATGAGCTCTTTCATTTCGCCGTAAACAGATTCTTTTTCGTTTTCTTTTTCTTCAAGAATCATCTGATGATGTGCAACATTTTTCATTGCGCGTAAGAATCTTGGTTCGTTAGCGTCATCTGATTCTGTGTGTACAGGTTCTAGATTTTTTCTTGGGCGGCCTCGACCGCGCTTTGGTTTGTCGGCAGCTGCTTCGCCTTCTGTCTTTTCTTTGCGAGGTCTTCCACGGCCGCGTTTTGGTTTGTCAGTGACAGCTTCGTCTGATGAAGTTTCTTTTTCGGATGATGAGCTTGAAACAGTTTCGTCTGATGTAGTTTTTGTCTGTGGTGCGACATCGACTGGGCCTTTCATCATGAGGGCTTCTAGTTCGTCAACAGAAACTGGTCTGAAGCCTTCGGCGTGTTCGTCGTTGTGGATGCACTGGCTGTTTAAGATTTCGCTGATGTCTACATTGAAGTCGTCTGATTTTTCAGGTGGAACTTCATCGCTTGAAGTTTCTGGTTCGTCGTAGCTGTTAATGTCAATCTGCGGGATAAGTTCCATTAAACGATTAACAAGAGTTTCGGGAGCTTCTGTCGAGGCATAGACTTCGGCAAGTGATGTGCAGCCTTCGAAGGCGTCGATGTGACAGTCGCTTGCGTTTTCGATTAAGTAAACTGTTTCCTGGTTTACAGGGCATTTGATGAGAACGCATCCGTTTTCGGTCATCTCATAAAGGCAGCCTGAGTTTTCGTCTACGAAAAAATTATCTGAGTCGCCAGAGAAAGACATTGCTGAAAGCGATGAAGCTCCGGCAAGACTTCTGTCTGCGATTTTTTCAAGTGTTGAAGGAAATACGATTGTCGAAAGTTTTGAGCATCCGGCAAAGGCACCTGTTTTGATTTCTGTTACGCCTTCAGGGATTTTAACTGAAGTGATGTTTTCGCAGTCGCGGCAAACGTCGATTTCGAGTGATCCGATTGAAGATGTAAATGGAATTGACTGGAGCGATGAACATCCGAAGAAAAGTCCTTCTGGAAACGAAGTGATTCGGTCTGACATTGTGACTTTTTTAAGTGATGAACATCCGGCAAATGTAAACGGCTTTAACTCTGTGAGATTGTCTGAGAGTTTTACTTCTTTGAGTGTTTGACATGAAGAAAAGAGGTTTTCGCCGATTTTTGTTACTGAATTTGGCAATGTGACAGATACAACAGGCGATTCTGCAAAGACTTTGTCTGCGATTTCAGTACATCCGTCTGGTACAATGATGTCTGTTCCAAGTTGAGAAAAATCGCATTCCAATAATGTCTTTCCGTCAGCGGAAAAAGAAAAGCCCTCTGTCGACATAGTTCTATTATATTGCAAATTTTAGGATTTTACAACATTTCGCTTGTTCCAAAGGAAGTTTAAAAGTGCCATTGCGATGATGATCAGATAGCCGATAAAGCTGTAAATATCAGGAAGCTGGCCGAAGAATACGAGTCCGAGAAGTGTTGAAAAGATTATCTGGGAATAGTCATAGATTGAAATGTCGCGTGCAGGTGCGTGGTAGTATGCGGCTGTGATTGTAAACTGGCCGCCTGCTGCAGAGGCTCCGGCTCCGCAAAGGAATAAAAACTGCTGGAGTGTCATCGGGTTAAAATTTGCAATCATGTATGGAACGCTTAGCATCATCGAAAAGCACGAGAAGAAAAGTACGACGATTTTTCCGTTGCATTTGAGAGTCGAAAGTTTTCTTACACAGGCGTATGCAAAGCCTGCTCCCATTCCGCCGATGAATCCTGCGAGCGTCGGAAGTGTTTTTGAAAAGTCGAAGCTTGGCTTTACGATGAGCATTGCGCCGCAGAATGCGACTGTGATTGCGATAAGTGGAACTGGCTTTATACGTTCCCTCATCAAAACAAAACTAAAAAGAATCGCAAAAAACGGAGCCATCTTATTTAAAATCGCTGCGTCAGACAAAACGATTCTGTCGATTGCATAAAAATTTCCAAACACACCAAGCGAACCTGTCGCCGCACGAAGCACGAGATAAATCCACGCAGCTTTCGGAACACGAACAGATTCGATTCCATTTACTTTTGCATCACGAACAATCAGAACGAGCGCAATCACAAATGCAACTGCATTTCTGAAAAACGCTTTCTGCACAAAATGAATGTCGCCTGCAAGATGAACGAAAACAGCCATCATAGCAAAGCAGAACGCAGAAGTGATGATGAGGAGAATTCCTTTTGTGGTGGAAGAGAGTTTTGTCATATTTTATAAAAATCTGTTGGGTTTATAAGTTGTGGCAGTCATTACTCTTGATTGTGCAATTAATTTTCCATTTGCATCAAAAGCCTGAACAATACAATGACAATATTCGTCAAGCAAATAGAAGAACTCTATAGTATTTGTTGTTTCTTGCTTATGTTTTCCTGCAAGCGTTATTTCTGTATCTGCTGAGAAAGAGTAAGGATATGATGTGTCATTGATGTAAAGTATGTATTTGCTAGCGCCAGGATATGATTTCCATTTAGCTTCAAGCTGATCAGTATATTTGTTTGCCCAATACAAATTGAACCCGGTGATTGTTCCGATTTTGGAAGATTGATGTTGTGATTGGGGTTTCGGTTCTGGAATCGGTTCTGGTACGTAATAATATGTTGGAGAAAGAGTATAGAGTTCATTTTCATCTTTATCGAATGCTGTAACTACGCAGAAATAAAATTTATTATATTCAGTGAGTTTCATTGAAATGCCTTTATATTCTTTTTCGCAATAAACTCTACTGTAATTTTTATAGTTCTTTGAGAAATCGTCAAGCATACTGATATCACCTCGTGTGCAGTATGCAATATAATGATCTGCCACCTGAGATTTAGTCCAGTTGAAATACATCTTGTCATCAAGTCTTATTGTATCCCACTTGAAAGAATATAAATCTTCCTGTGTGACTGGTGCTGCAGTAATCAAGTGTGTATTTTCATAAAGAATTATTTTTGAGTCTTCTAGATCTTCTCCATTGTCATAACATGATGCTATTAAAAAATAATATCTTTTATTTATTTCTTCAATT
>JAGHSB010000162.1 GCA_018066075.1 Candidatus Treponema scatequi | reverse complement strand
GCTGAAGCTACAGGTAAAGGTGCTATGACTGTAGTTGGTGGTGGTGATTCAGTTGCTGCTGTAAACAAGTTCAACTTGGCAGACAAAATGAGCCACGTATCAACAGGTGGTGGAGCTTCTCTCAAATTCCTCGAAGGAGAAACATTACCAGGTATCGCAATTCTTGCTCAGAAGTAAACTTCTTCACAAGAATTGCAACGAGTTTTGCATTGCAAAACTCGCGCATCTAAATCTAAATATAAATTTTTGAGGTCTTAATATGGCACGTACACATTACATTGCTGGAAACTGGAAAATGAACACTTCTAAGGCAGAAGCTGTTGCTCTTGCTAAGGATCTTGTTGAACAGCTTAAAGGCAAAACTAACAAATACATGATTGGTGTTCCATTTGTATACCTTGATGCAGTTGCTCAGGTTGTTAAAGGATCTAACATCATTCTCGCAGCTCAGGACTGTGCTGCTACAGACAACGGTGCTCATACTGGTGAAGTTTCAACAACAATGTTGAAAGACATCGGATGTCAGTGTGTAATCCTCGGACACTCAGAACGCCGTCACGAAATCGGTGAATCAGACGAACTTATTAATAAAAAAGTTCGTAAAGCTCTTAATGATGGACTTGAAGTTGACCTTTGTATCGGTGAACTTCTTTCAGAAAGAGAAGCAGGAGAAGCTGAACAGGTTTGTGCTTTCCAGCTTTCTGCAGGTCTCGCTGGTGTAACAGCTGAACAGATGAAGAACGTAACAATCGCTTACGAACCAGTTTGGGCTATCGGAACAGGAAAAGTTGCAACTCCAGAAGATGCTCAGGCAATTCATAAGTTCATTCGTAACTATATTGCTAAACTTTACGATCAGAAAGTAGCTGATGAAGTAATTATTCAGTACGGTGGATCAATGAAAGCTTCAAATGCACCAGAATTGCTTGCTCAGCCGGACATTGATGGTGGTCTTATTGGTGGAGCTTCCCTCAAAGCAGAAACTTTCGTACCAATTTGCGTACTTTAATTGATTTTTAATTAAAAACTGACATCTTTTCAGATGGTAAAACTCGCACAGACGCTGTCTTTGCGAGTTTTTTTTATCTTCACGTACAGGGGGACAGGTTGTGGGGGTCATTTTAAAGTACGGGGACAGGTTGTGGGGGGCATTTTAAAGCACGGGGACAGACCCCGTAGTAAATTTACCCTTCATCCCCCACATACAACCTGTCCCCCTGTACTATTCAAATCCCCATTTTTCTACTATAATACAATATCCAAAAGGGGAAATATATGTCTTTAGAGAAAATGCGTAATATCGGTATTATGGCACATATTGATGCTGGAAAAACAACTACTACCGAAAGAATCCTTTATTATACGGGAAAGATACATAAAATTGGAGAAATAGACGACGGTCAGGCAACTATGGACTGGATGCAGCAGGAGCAGGAAAGGGGAATCACAATCTGTTCTGCAGCCACAACTACTTACTGGCGCGACCATCAGATTAATATTATTGATACACCGGGACATGTTGACTTCACAGCCGAGGTAGAAAGATCTCTTCGCGTACTCGACGGAGCAGTTGCTGTTATCTGTGCTGTTGACGGAGTTCAGCCGCAGACTGAGACTGTATGGAAACAGGCTGATGAATTTAATGTTCCTCGAATTGGTTTCATGAATAAGATGGATCGCATTGGTGCTGACTTCTTCGGATCGATGGCTGATGTTGAAAATAAATTTGGTGCGCAGTGTCTTGCGCTTCAGGTTCCGATTGGTGAGGGCGCTGAGTTTGAAGGTGTCATTGATTTGCTTAAGATGAAGGAACTTCGGTTTTCTCCTGATGATGACGGCGAAACAATTTTAGAATCTGACATTGATTCTTCTCGAATGGAACTTGCCAGCCAGTGGCGCGATAAGTTGATTGATATCGTTGCATCAAGTGATGATGCTTTGGCAGAGAAATATCTTGAAGGAAATGAAATTACAAATGACGAATTGAAAGCTGCAATCCGCAAGGGAACTATTGCAAGAACTTTTGTTCCGTTTGTTATGGGAAGTGCGCGTCATAATCAGGGTGTTCAGCCTTTGATTGATGCTGTTGTTGATTATCTTCCGTCACCTCTCGAAGTTCCTGCAACTAAAGGTATTCATGTTAAGAAGAATGCTGAAGAAGAAGTTGAAGTTCCATGTAAAGAAAACGGAATGCCAGTCGGTCTCGTATTTAAAATTCAGTATGACCGCGAAATGGGAGCGCTGTGTTATGTCAGAATGTATTCTGGAAAAATCACGGCAGGTTCCCAGGTTTTCAATGTTGGAAAAAAGAAAAGAGAAAGAGTTAACCGCATCTTAAGAATGCACTCAAATAAATCAGAACCACTCGACAGCGTTTCAGCAGGTGACATCGCAGTATTCATCGGTTTGAAACTTGCACAGACTGGAGACACAATCGGAAGCGAAGGACTTCCTGTTCTTCTCGAATCAGTTAAATTCCCAGAGCCAGTAATCTCTGTTGCAATCGAACCTGAATCTTTGTCAGAGCGCGACAAGATGAATGAAACTCTCGAGATTCTTTCAAAGGAAGATCCGACATTTACTCATCACGAAGATTCAGAAACAGGTCAGCTCATCATCAGTGGAATGGGTGAACTTCATCTTGATGTTCTCGTAACTCGTATGAAAGATGACTTTGGCGTTCAGTGCCGCGTCGGTAATCCTCAGGTTACTTATCGTGAAGCAGTTACTGCCGAAGGAACTGCTTCTGAAAAATTTGAAAAGGTTCTCGCCGGAAAAGAAAATACTGCTGGAGTTACAATCAAAGTTTCTCCTCGCGAACAAGGCCTTGGTAATGACTACATCTTCTCTGCAAAGGCAAAAGATGTTCCTGATGAAATCATCGAAGCAATTGCACAGAGTGTAAAAAGCTCACTCGATTCCGGAATCCAGTTTGGATATCCTTGTACAGATACTCTCGTCGAAGTTACAGACATTGAATATAATGAACTCACTTCAACACCATTTGCTTTCGCATCTTGTACAGCACAGGCTTTCGACAGCGCATGTAAAGCGGCAGCTCCACAGCTTTTCGAACCTGTAATGAATGTTGAAATTTCCTGTCCAAAGGAATTCGTTGGTGAAGCGATGAGCCAGGTTACTCAGCGCGGTGGTATGGTTATGGGTCAGGACTCTAAGGCTTCAGGGGAACTTGTTCATGCACAGGCTCCAATGGCAAAGATGTTCGGATTTTCTACAAACCTCCGTTCAGCAACTCAGGGCCGTGCATCTTTCACAATGGAATTCTCTCACTTTCAGCTTAAACCGGATGGATTGAATAACGCATGGTAATATTTTTCACGGGCTTCTTAGTCCTGATAGCACTTCAATTTATCTTTTTAAGAAATGGACTTCGTAAAGGTGCCCGTGGAGATAAAAACTTTGTCGTAATCCAGCTCATTTCGATCGTCATCGTTATTTCATATGGGCTCAACATCCTTTTTCTTCATTTCGGAGAAAAAGGTTTATGGCTTTCAAAGATGATGCTCAGTATATTCGGTTCTCTCTTCATGATTGAACTCGGAGTATTTACAAAAGTAAAGATTGAAAACTTTGCACAGAAAACAAAATATACAAACCTTGTAGTATTCATCGTTTCTCTGATTGTTACATTTGCCTGTTCAATTTCTTTCTTCAACATTCAGAGTGAACTTTTCTTCAGTTATGAAGTTACTAAATGGCTTCCTTTTTCAGCATTCAGTGAAAACATAGTAGTATTCGTTCCTGGTGATCTCTGGATGACATATGCATTCTTCTGGTGTGCACTTGTATTCATCTACGGTCTTCTTGATATTACCCGTATCGTAATGCGTTCTCTTATAAACAGCATTCATGAAGTAATCATCATTGTTGTTTTTATCATCGAGTCTATCCTCTTTATTACCTTTGTCAAAAAGCCGGAAATCTTTTGTTTCCAGCTTGGTGTATTCACCGTACTTCTTCCGATTTTTTACTTCTGTCTTATGTACAGGGACAAACCTCTCTTTATCAAGAGAAGTCTTCGTTCAAGTCTTTTTGACCAGACAAACGAAATGTACGTAATTTTCAACGCCGATGATCTTCTTGTAGATTTTAATGGAACTGCAAAAGAGTTTTTCGGTTTTACAAATAATGATGTTCTCAAACTTAACATAAAGAAATTTATTTCAGACTATGTTCCGCTTGGATCTGTTCCGTCTGATTCTTTCAGCATCGAACAGATTTATGTTAAAGGAAAAAATGAAGAACGCAGAATCTGTCAGCTTGACTACAGAAGAATATCTTACTTCAGAAATGTAACTCGCTGTTCGTTCTTTGCTCTTCATGACATTTCAGAACTTTTGAAATCATTTACAGACTTGCAGCAGGCTTCAATGACTGACAACATTACGGGACTCCTTGCACAGCATGTTCTTACAAAAAAAATAAGAGAGATCAACATGTACAGAAAATTCCCTTATTCAGTTGCTGCATGTTCAGTTCAGATTAAAAACAGTTCCTCAAGAACAATCAATAACAACATTGCTTTGATTCACGTATCAGAATGTATCCGTTCAAAAATCAGAGGCTCTGATTTTGCTTCTTACGAAAACGGAAAAATCATTCTTCTTTTCCCGGCGACTCTCGAAGTTGCACAGAGTGTCATGGACAGAATTGCAGAATCAATCAACGATGATGAACTTATGGAATTTGACATTAACTTTTCATATGGTCTTGCTACAAGAGAAACTCCTGATACGGACATTCAGGAAACAATAAATAAAGCACATTCATTAATGTTCCAGAAAAATGTTGAAATAATGAACAAATAGAAAGTGAGGTGGGGGAATGAATTTAAACGATGTCAGAGCAAACGCTTATGGAGCTGCTTCAAAAAAGCCTGCAAAATCAAAAGATGCTGCATCAAAACTAGCTGCAGAAATCTCAGATGAAGTAGATATCAATGTAAAAAAGGCAGCAGCAAATTCCAAAAAAGCGGCACCTAAAAAACCAAAGTTTGCAGGAGACCCTGAAGTAAAAGCTGCAGCAGAAGCTCTTACTCATGGCGGACTTTTAAAAGTTCCAGAAGCACCTGACGGCAAAGAAGACGTATATCGCCGCGTTGCAAAATTCCTCATACTCATCGGTGTAGACCAGGCAGCTCTCGTCTTAAAGCATCTCTCTCAGGAAGAAACAGAAAAAATCATTCCTGAAATTACAGCAATCAGAAAAATCGACCCGGACGAAGCGCTTGAGATATTCGAAGAATTCAATTCCATCATTGACCGCGTAAAAGAATCAGGCGGAACTCACACAGCACAGAACATTCTCGAAAAAGCATTCGGCAAACAGCGCGCCCAGGACCTCATGGACCGCCTCAACATCCAGGAAGAAGAAAAACCGTTCCAGTACCTTGCCGAAAAAGAATCAGAAAGAATCATCGAACTTCTCAAGGGTGAAGCGAACTCGGTTAAGGCTCTCGTTCTTTCCTACATTCCACCTAAAAAAGCAGCAGACGTAATCAACAAGCTCGCAGGCGACGACAAAAAAGAAGTTATCATGCAGCTTGCCCATACAAAAAAAGTTTCGCCTGACGTACTTCGCCGTGTAGACAAGGCAATACACGAAAAATCACTCAAGCAGCTCGACATCAAGACAAACCAGATCGACGGCCGCGGCGTTCTCGCCGAAATCCTCAAAAAAATGGATTTCAGATCAGAGCAGGACATCATCGAGTCTCTCAGAATCGGAGACCCGGCCCTCGGCGAAGACTTGCAGCAGCGTCTCTTCACAATTGACGACGTACTCGGTTGTGACGACCGCTACCTCCAGGCTTACCTCCGCGAATTTAACGACACCGAACTTGCATACCTCATCGGCGACAAACCGGAAGAATTCCGTGCAAAAATATTCCAGAACATTTCCAAGACCCGTGCCGACATCGTCCTCGAAGAAGAACAGGTCAGAAAACCAATGCTCAAGCGCGATTGCAACGAAATTACCCAGAAATTCTACAGCCATCTCCGCCACGCCTGGGAAAACGGCGAGTTAATCATCGCCGGAAGGGACGACGAAGTGTATGTTTAAAAAATTTTAAAGCAGGGGGACAGACCCCGTGGTTTGACGAGTATATTTTTTACCGCACCGGGACAGACCCCGTATTTTGATACGTAAACATCAGTATACATAAAGGACATTTTTTATGACACTTTCAGATAAATCTTACCGCGATTTCGAAATCATGGACATCAGGGACATACCTGATGCCAATTCGACGGGCATTCATCTTAAGAATAAAAAAAACGGACTTGAAATCTATCATCTTGTAAATGACGACAAGGAAAATCTCTGTGCATTTGCTTTCAGGACTCCGTCTGTTAATTCAACAGGTGTTGCTCACATCATCGAACATTCGTCACTCTGCGGTTCTGAAAAATATCCGCTCAAAGATCCGTTCATTCATCTTGAAAACCAGTCGCTCAACACTTATCTTAATGCACTCACAGGCTGCGACCACACGATGTATCCTGTAAGTTCCATCGTAGAAGAAGATTATTTCAACCTTGTTTCAGTTTATGCTGACTCTGTGTTTTTTCCAAATCTTAAGAAAGAAGCTTTTCTTCAGGAAGCTTATCATCTTGAAGTTGATGAAAAAGATAATTATTCAATTAAGGGGGTTGTCTATAACGAAATGAAAGGAGTGTCTTCGCAGTTTTTTACAGCAGAGGATAATCTTTTATCAAAGACTTTTTTTGATGGAACTATATACGCCGAAAATTCCGGTGGGGACCCGACTGTCATTCCTGATTTGACTTACGAAGAATATAAAAAATTCTATTCTGAAAAATATACTCTCGACAACTGCTTGATTTTCCTTTATGGAAATATTCCGACAGAAAAGCAGATTGATTTTTTCTATGATAATTTTATCGAGCGTGTTGAAAAAAGAAATGCCCAAAGAGTGGAATCTGGTAATGCGCAAGTTCCATCTTACAAAAAACCTTTCGATTTATTGAAAGAGCAGAAGGTAACTCCATTTTCAACTCTTAAAGAAGTGTCAGGCATCGGACCTAAGGTTTCTGAAACGACTGATCCTTCAATCTGTGTTGCATGGTATTTAGGTGAAACAAACAGCATTGATGATTTTATTGAAACTACAATCATTGATTCAATTCTTTGTGCTCACGACGGGTCTCCGCTCAGAAATGCTCTTTTAAATTCAAATCTCGGAATTGACTTTGATGATCTTTCCGGAATGGACAGTGGTACAAAATTCAGGACTGTATGCTATGGACTTAAAGGCGTTAAACTTAAGAACAAGCAGAAAGTTTATGACCTTATCATAAGTGAAATTAAAAAAGTAATTGAAAACGGCGTAAATAAAGACGATCTCGACAGCGCTTTACTTACAGTCGAGTTTGCAATGAAAGAAATCAGAAGATCTCACGGACCTTATTCACTTATTTACATGAGAAAAGTTGTAAAGGCGTGGGTTCACGGTCAGAGCCTTGAAACTCATCTTCTTTTGAAAGATGCTTTTGCAAGATTTTACAAACATCTTGAAGAAGACAATCGTTACATCGAAAATCTCATGCAGAAATATTTTATTGACAACAAACATTCTGCAATTCTCATAATCACTCCCAGCGAACAGTTTACAAAAGACCAGCTTGAAAAAGAACAGCTTCAGATTGAACGTCTTAAAAAACTTTATACAAAAGAAGACCTCATCAAACAGAATGAATCTTTAAAAGAATATCAGGAAAAAGATGAAAGTGATTTAGTCAAATGTCTTCCTGTAATCGACGTAAAAAAAGTAAATTATGACATTCAGTTTCCTCACTCGCAGCTTGAATGGCTTGAATACTCAGAAGGAAAAAAGATTCCTTTCGGATATTGCATTCAGCCTACAAATGGAATTAATTACATCGACATCCGTTTTCCGTTTGATACTTTGTCTGCAGAAGAATATCAGTATGTCAGTCCTCTTATGGCAATCATCACAGAAATCGGCTGGAACGGAAAATCTTACGAAGAATGTCAGACTATCATAAATAAATATTCCGGTTCATTCGGATCAGGAACAGAAACTGGTTCTATGCCTGTAAGTCCAGAAAGTCTTCCGTTAAAAGAGAAGGCTGGTATTTATAATATCGCAGGCCGTGACTGGTTTTATTTCAAATTGAAAACTCTCAGTCATATGACAAAAGACAGTCTTGATTTTGCTGCAGACTGCATTTCTTCTCCTGATTTTACTGATTACAAAAGAATTAAAACTCTCATAACTCAGACAATCGAAGATGCGCATGATTCATTTTCTTCCGGCGGATATAAATTTCTTGTTGACCGCTGTGAATCAAAAAAGAATAAAAGTAAGGCTGCAGATGAACTCATCGGCGGATTCTCGGCTTATCTTTTCTTGAAGAAAAATAAAAACATCAAAAAACTTTCAAAACGCATTTCTGACATTTTCAAAAAAATCAGAAACTCAGGTGTTTTCATTTACATCACCTGCGATAAAGATTCCATTGACGATGCAAAAAAGAACATCACGAATTTTGCTTCTCGTCTCAATCTCGATGCTCCGAAAAATCCAAACCCTGAGACAACTCTTGAAACTCTCATTCCGTTTACTGAGATTTATCCTCGTAAAGATGATAAGGTGGAATTTTATACGAAGGACATCCAGGTTGGTTTTTCAGGATGTTCCATTGACATGTCAGATTCCCCATACGGAACGCGCGAAGCCGTTGCAAAATGCGTTTATTCCAGCTGGCTTTCAAATTCCATTTTATGGGAACAGATCAGAACTATCTGTGGTGCATACGGTGCATACAGCGGAGTAGACTCAATTGAAAAAAGCTTCAGCATTATGACTTACCGCGATCCAAATCCGCTTAAATCAATTGAAGTAATCGAAAGTTGCCTTAAAGAGGCGAGTGAAAGACAGTTTACAGAAGATGAAATTTCAAAGACCGAAATAGGCGTTTTTTCATATGATTTAACTCCAAAAACTCCAAAAGGTTTGGGTGGAATTGCATTGAACCGCCTTCTTTACTGTATTCCGGATGAAAACGTAAAATTCAGAATCAAGACAACGCTCACAATTACAGCAGAAGAAGTTCACGAAGCAGCCGTCAGAATATATAACTCATGGATGAACAATTCAAAACAGGCCGTACTTTGCCCAAATTCCACTAAAAAAACTAGCAAAAAACGAAGTTTTCAGTTATAATTACTATAATTTCAAAAGAGGTAAGTATGGACAAGCAGTTAGCACAGTGCATTGAAATTTTAAGAAATCTTGTTTCAGACATCCAGGGTGCTCCATATCCAGGAGAAGAAGTAAAGCCGGAATTGTATTCAATCTGGTACGAACATGTTCAGCGTGATGCTGTAGATGCTTTTGAATACCTTGATGAACATTTCCCTGACAAAAAAGAAATCAGTAAAACTATTGATAAAATATTCAAATAGTCTAAATTGATATAGCGAAACTGCCGATAAAATAATGAGGATTATTTTTTATGGCAGTTTCAAAAGCGACAATTAAAAAAAATGGATATAAATTAAAGGGTTCATTAAAGAAAAATGGACTCGATCTTTGGAGATACTACTTCAACGCAAGAAGCGTTACTACAGGCAATGAAGCCGCTTTTTTCATTGAACTTCTCGTAGTAAATCCGGCAATCTCCCCGGATGAATTCGTTTTAACACAGAAATCCCGACCAAAACTTGAAACAGACGACCTCCAGGCAGCTTTTGCCGGAAATTTCGATTCTCAGAATGACAAAGCAGAAGAAGCTGTAATCCCTTCTTTTGTAGCAGTCCGTGCCGGAATCTATGGCGACGAAAGAAAACAGATCAACTGCTTCTATCCTTATAAAAACTTCAAAATCGACAGAAAACGATTCTGCCTCGAAATCTCAGACAACCTTTTCTCAGACGACACATTAAGCGGAAACTTGTTCTGCTCAAAACAGGACTCATCCCGCTTTCCAGAATACATGAGCCAGTCAGGTTCAATCTCGTGGAATTTGCACTACGAGCGCAAGGAAGACTTTGAAGAAGTCGATTCAACAGACGACAAGTTCTGGCTTCCGACAGGGGTAAACTGCGCGTTCTCAGGCCGTCTTGTTTTAGATGAAGAAGAATATGCCGTTTCTCCAAAAGCATGCTACGGTTACTGCGATAAAATCTGGGGAAGGACAATGCCAGTTCCTTTCTTTCACATCAGCTCAAACAAACTTACAAGCCTCTTCTCAGGCAAAATAATCCCGGAAGGCTGCTTTGCAATTCAGGGAACATACGACAACAAGCTCTCACTTTTATGCCGCCTCGACGGAGACGAATTCAATTTCTCTCCAGCCGGCAAATACAACAAATACGAAATCATCTACAACTGCATTCCGGTTCCGGGTGAAGAAGAAGATGAACAGCTCCACTGGTCAGTAAGCATCCACAACATACTCTACGTCTGCGACATCGACATCTTCTGCTCAGCCCGCGACATGCTCGTCCGCGACTACGAACTCCCAGAAGGCAACCACCGCGTCCTCAAAGTCCTCTCCGGCTACCACGGCAACGGTGAACTCCGCATCTACAAGAAAATCAAGAAAAACCTCGATCTCATTCACCACGCCAAGATTGAAAACTGCGTAAGCGAGTATGGAAATGTGGAAGACTGATTAGATGTAGTTTTCAGAATAGATAATTTTGTAAAGCCAAGTCGCGACTGTGATTTGGCTTTTTTTTATTATAATCATTTTTAATTAAGCCTCGGGTCGCAGTGTGTGCAAACAGATACTGCGCCACTTATTTACGATGCCCTCCGACAAAAGACTTAGAATCTGTTTGCACCCCCACTCATTCACCCACATTCATCCCACAATCATCTCTCCACACCAACATCCCTCAACTCCCAATTCCGCATTCCGCATTACCCCGCATCCCATGCGCAGCCCAATTCCGAATTAAAAAATTCCCTTGCCATTTTTCAAATTCTTAACTAAATTTAAACTATGAATTACGAAAAATTTACAATCAAGGCGCAGGAGGCTTTGCAGGAAGCTTCTTCCATTGCGCAGAAAAATGATCATTCTGAAATTACTCCAATCCATTTGCTGTCGGCGCTCATTGAACAGCAGGACGGGATTGTTCCACCTATAATCGAAAACATCGGAACGCCGATAAACCAGCTTGCACAGAAAGTTACAGGCGGGCTCAAACGAATGCCTCATGTCACAGGCAATACGCAGATGGCGCTCTCGTCTGAGGGACAGAAAGTTCTTGCGAAGGCTGAAAACGAAATGGATGCGCTTCGCGATGAGTTTTTGTCTTGCGAGCATTTGCTTCTTGCGATTTCTGAGTCTGCGGGAGAAGCAGGTGAGATTTTGCGTTCAAGTGGAATTTCACACACCGCGATCTTAAATGCACTTAAATCAGTTCGTGGAAACAACAGGGTAGATTCACAGGACCCTGAAAGTTCCATCAGATCTCTTGAAAAATTTTGCCGCGATTTGACGGCGCTTGCTCGTCAGGACAAAATTGATCCTGTTATCGGTCGTGATGATGAAATCAGACGAGTAATGCAGGTCATAAGCCGCAGAACAAAAAATAATCCTGTTCTCATCGGTGAGCCTGGTGTCGGAAAGACTGCAGTTGTCGAAGGTCTTGCACGCAGAATTGCATCTGGGGATGTTCCGGATTCAATTAAAAACAAAAGACTTTTATCTCTCGATATGGGAGCACTCGTTGCAGGTGCCAAGTTCCGTGGTGAATTTGAAGAAAGGTTAAAATCAGTTATCAAAGAAGTTCAGAAGAGTGAAGGAAACATTATTCTTTTCATCGATGAACTTCATACAATCGTCGGAGCGGGCGCTACAGAAGGCGGAACTGATGCTTCCAATCTTTTAAAGCCAGCGCTTTCTCGCGGTGAATTAAAAGTCATCGGTGCGACAACTCTCGACGAATACAGAAAGTACATCGAAAAGGATGCTGCCCTTGAACGCCGTTTTCAGACTGTTCTCTGTCAGGAACCGAGTGTAGAAGATACAATTGCAATCCTTCGTGGTCTTCGTGAAAAATACGAAGTTCATCATGGTGTAAGAATCAATGACGAAGCTCTCGTTGCAGCAGCAGTTTTGTCAAACAGATACATTACGACTCGTTTTATGCCGGACAAGGCAATCGATCTTGTTGATGAAGCAGCATCTAGAATTAAAATCGAAATTGAAAGTCAGCCTACAGCTCTTGATCAGGTGGAACGTAAAATCATGCAGCTTTCAATTGAAAAGCAGTCGCTCTCAAAAGAAAATGATGAAGCTTCAAAAGAAAGACTTTTAAAACTCGAAGACGAATTGAAAGCAGAAACTGATAAACGCGACAAGATGAAATCTCAGTGGCTTTCTGAAAAAAATCAGATTGACCGTGTTCGCGTCGTAAAAGAAAAACTTGAAAAGGCTCACAGCGAAGAAGAAAGATTTATTCGTGAAGGAAATCTTGAAAAGGCTGCCGAACTTAAATATTCCACTATACCTGAACTTCAGAAAGAACTCGACGGATATGCAAAACTCTCAGGACCTTCAAAAGAAGATATCGGCGAGTGCGACGAAAATACTTTGCTCCGACAGGAAGTCACAGAAGAAGACATCGCAGCAGTTGTCTCAAGCTGGACAGGAATTCCTGTTTCAAAGATGATGTCGAGCGAAAAGCAGAAGTTCCTCGAACTTGAAAATGTTTTGCATAAGAGAGTTATGGGACAGGACGAAGCAGTGGCCGTTGTAAGTGACGCAATCAGAAGAAACCGTTCTGGTCTTTCAGATCCTAATAAACCGCTCGGAAGCTTTTTGTTCATCGGACCTACAGGAGTTGGAAAAACAGAACTTGCAAAGACTCTTGCAGACTTTTTGTTCAACGATGAAAAGTCCCTTACTCGAATCGATATGTCTGAGTATATGGAAAAGTTTTCTGTCAGCCGTTTAATCGGAGCACCACCGGGATACGTCGGATACGATGAAGGCGGTCAGCTCACAGAAGCAGTCCGCAGAAGACCATACAGCGTAATTCTCTTTGATGAAATTGAAAAAGCTCATCCTGATGTATTCAACATTTTACTTCAGGTTCTTGACGATGGACGCCTCACAGACGGACAGGGAAGACTCGTTGACTTTAAAAACTGCATCATCATCATGACTTCAAATCTCGGAAGTGATTTGATTCTGGAAGCAGACACAAAAGAAAAACTCGAAGCCCTCAAAGAACCGATTGACCAGCTTTTAAAATCAAAGTTCCGTCCTGAGTTCCTGAACCGAATCGATGAAACTGTAATGTTCTCACGTCTTGATAAAGACTGCATCGGACAGATTGTCAAAGCACAGATTGACCGTGTTCAGTCACGAGTCGATGACAAGCACATCACTCTCTGCGTTGAACAGACAGCTCTCGATTTCTTAATCGAAAAAGGATATGACCCGGCATTCGGTGCACGACCTGTAAAACGCGCAATCCAGAATTACCTCGAAAATCCACTCGCGCGTCTTATGCTCTCAGACAGCATCAAACCATCGAGCCGCGTCAAGATTTTCCACGAAAACGGAAATGACATCTTGAGTGTTAAAGTGGAATAAAACTTACTGTTGAGCGTCAGTACATATTTACTTCATAAGAAGGACAACCATTTTTGTAAATCGCGTTTGTGATGTACGAGAGGTTGTCCTTTGTTTTTTCATCGAGCTTCCATGGAAAGTTGATGATGAGCATTCCGCTGCCGTAGAGACGCGGCGGGCCTGCGTTTTCTTCGAGCGATGTTTCTGTATGTGAGTCCGGTTTGTTTACGAGAAGGCGCGCGTCCATGATGTTTGTGTTTTCGTTTTGAGCTTTTGCATTTGCGATGATGGAATTTTTCATTGCCTCAATTTCTATTGCGCGGTGTGCAAGGAGAGGGTACCAGAGTGCGATTATTCCAACGTTCCACTTTTTGTGAAGTTTTACAATTGTTTCTTCTGCAAGCTTGTAGTCATTTTTTTCTTCGTAGCTCGGGTCGATGAGGACAAGGCCGCGTTTGATCTTCGGCGGGGTTAGAGAAAGTATTCCTTTGAGGCCGTCGGAAAAGTTGGACACAGATTTCACAGATTTGCACAGATTGGAGTTGGTGTTGTTATTATTTGTTTGTGTATATGTGTTATTGTTTGTTGATGTAGTTGAGTTTGATGGTGTCGGGTGGTTTAGGAGAATACGAGGAGCGCGTTTTAGGTTTTCGGTTAAAGGTTTTATTTCGGATGTGTTTAATTCGAAGACGGTGTGGGTGCCTTCGGGGTTTGTGAAAATCTTTTCGAATTCTACGGAGCCGGGGTATTCTTTGTGGCGTTTGTAGAGGTCGGTGATTTTGTAGTAGTTGGAAAGGCTTTCGGGAAAATCGATGTTGTCCATTTTTTTGAGGAGCTCGATTATGCCTTCGTTTGCTTCGTTTGTTTTTAGGGCGCGTTCGTCGTCGAGGCTATAGATGCCGCTTCCGGCGTGGGTGTCAAAAACAGAGTAGGGTTTGTCTTTCTGATTTAAGCTTTCGAAAATGTTTACGAGGACAGAGTGTTTTAAAATGTCTGCGTGGTTTCCTGCGTGAAAGGCGTGACGATAGCTGAGCATAATTATTTAAAGAGCTTTTTGATTTTTTTGAAAAGCCATGTAAAGAATTCAATCAATGCATTCAAGATTCTTCTGAAGAAGCCCGGGTTTCTGAGTTTTTCAAGTCTCTTGTAGCCTTCGAGAAGTTCTTCGTCTGTAAATTCTTTTCGCTGGTTGTTTTCTTCAAGTTCGAGTTCGAGCTTTGAAAGTGGTGTAAGGTTATTGATGATTACTGCATTGATGTTTGTCCAGCCCAAAGCTTTTGCAGCTTCAAGCCTTCTTTCACCTGCAATAAGTCTGTATTTGCTGTCGAGTGTAATCGGATTTAAAAGCCCGTAACGTCTGAGACTGTCTTTGAGTGAATCAATGTCTCCAAGATCTTTTCTGACTCTGTGTTTAACTTTAATCTCAGAAATGTTTACGAGCATTTTTCCTCCGTAATTAGTCCATCAAAAGGTTTTCAGTTGCAGCGTTAACTTCCTGAGCCGGCTGCTTTTTCTTGCTTGAAGAATCTTCGTTCAAGAAGTCAAGGTTAAGTTCGAGTCCATCGTCTTCACCGATTTCATCTTCAAGTGAATGTCCTGATGCAGCTTCGATATCTTGAATTCTGTTTGTAAGAATTGAAGTAGCTGAACCGTCACCATGTAAAGAACAAGGAGTAATCGGACCAGTTCCATCCCTAAACCATAATGTAACGCAAGGACAACCTTCTACAGGAACTTCACCAGTTTCTGCACATACTGTCTGTTTATGTACACCGCTTTCGAGAGAAGGGAATTCTTTGTAAGGTAAATCCATATGCGCAATTCTCATGAAGTCACCCCAAGGTGGACCTGCGAGAACGGCACCAGACATGCTCATACCCATTGATTTTCCCGGAGTATCAAATCCAAACCATACTGCACAAGTGTAATATGGAGTAAATCCGATTGACCATGCGTCACCCCAGTTCTGAGTTGTACCTGTTTTACCAGATACAGGCATATCAAATTTCTTTCCTGTCTGTTTATCAACAAATGTAAACTTAGATCCTTCAGCTCCAGGTGTTGTAGAACGGTTCTGAGATCCGTATCTCAATGTACCGATTGTAACTGATGCTTCCATAATTTTTGTCATTAAGAAAGCATTTTCTTTAGAGATAATCTGTTTTGGATGAAGGATTGCATTTCTAACTTTCTGATCATTATTAATTATGATATTTCCGTTTTTGTCTTCTACAGTTCTGATTGCTGTAGGTTCAATTGCGCGTCCACCGTTTGCAAAGATTGCATATGCGCGAGCCATTTCAATAGGACGAACAGAACAAGTTCCAAGACCGATTGGATAACCAGGGATGAATGCACGCTTAGGAAGTTCCTGCTTAGAAATTCCAAGCAATGCAACCATACGCTCGATTGCAGGTTCAAATCCAACACCTTCAAGAACTTTGAGGGCAGGAATGTTAAGAGAAAGCGCGAGAGCTCTCCAGAGAAGAACGTTTCCTCTCCATGCACCACCGTAGTTATTTGGAAGATATGATTCGCCGTCAGCAGTTTTAAATTCGTAAGGTGCATCAACAAGGAGTGTAGCGGCTGTAAATTTGTTTGTATCAAGGGCAGCAGAGTAGTAGAGCGGTTTGATTGAAGATCCAGGCTGTACGCGTGCCTGAGTTGCACGAATGAGCTGGTTGCTCTGACCGTATTTGCTTCCGCCGACTAATGCAGTAATGTAACCAGTATCGTTTTCGATATTGATCATTGTTCCTTCAATAGTCATTGTCTTGGCTTTTTCCTGAGCCATGTTTGTTGCTTTGTTAATGATTCCAACTTTCAAATCTTCGATACCACAGAGGACTGAGAAGATGTCGATCATTGGTGTTACATTAGAAGTAAAGTTTGAAATTGTTTTTGACTGGGCACGCTGTCCTGTCATCTTGAGGTCTTTCAAGTCAAACATGAGGACGCAGAGTTCTGCCATTGGAACGTATTCTGCAAGAGCATATTTCTGTTTGTATTTGATTTCGTTCTGAAAGTTTTTGTTTGCGTTTTCGATTGCTTTTTCCATGATCGAAGTAGCAGCTTTTAAGTGTGTAAGATTACCTGATGTGCTTACTGTAAATCCACTCTTGTAAATATTGTCATCACCATAAATTGAAGATTCAAGTTCGCGGCGAACATATTCACTGAACCATGGAGCTTTATCATCGCGATCATAGAATGCAGATGTGTTTATACGTGTGTAGTCAAATGCGAGCCAGTAATCATCATAAGAATCTTCTGCTTCGGCTTTTGTAAGGTAACCTTGTTTTACCATTGAATCCAAAACATACTTCTGCATTTTCTTTGCACGGTTTGTCTGTTCAAACGGGTTATAAAATGTCGGGTTAGAAAGCTGAATTACAAGGATTGCACTTTCTGCCGGTGTAATTTCTCTGGCACCGTGTCCAAAGTAATATTTACTTGCTGCATCAACACCATAACATCCGGCACCAAAAAAGATTTTATTCAAATAAAGTTCAAGAAGTTCATTTTTAGAATAGCGGCGTTCCATCTGAACTGCCCACCAGAGTTCTTTTAATTTTCTCTTGAGTGATATTTCTTTACGGTCACAGTGAATTGTACCTGCAATCTGCTGAGAGAGAGTAGAACCACCACCCAAAGAAAGACCTGTTACTTTTCCGATGACGGCACGAATGATTGCCATTCCATTGAAACCATGATGTTCATAGAAAATCTTATCTTCACGTGTGATAAGGGCATCAATCATGTGCTGTGGAATTTCTGAAATCGAAATGATTTCTCTTTTTTCATCAGAAGCAAACTCAGTGATAAGTTCACCGTTGACATCATAAATTTTTGTTGGCAACGCCTGACTGAAAGCATCGAACTGTTCTATGCTTCGTGTATTAAAAGTCTCGGCCAGTCCCAATCCCAGGAGACAGCCAAAGATAACTGCAAATGTGATAGTTATGTTAATAAGTACGTTAGTAGATTTTTTAATCATACCATATATAGTAGATAATTATCCAATTTAAGTCAAGAACGGGATAAATGTTAATAAATTTAGATAAATGGAACTTATAATGAATCGCGGGCAAAAAAAAAGGCCGGAGCGAGTCCGGCCATGCCCATCAGGCAGCCAGATGCATGGGTGGGAGGGGAAAATGCATCTGACATTATTATTATCGTCTGTACCCCTCAAATTCTTTAATAAAATTTAAAAAAAAGTGAGAATTTTAGAATTTTCGGACAAATTTGACATCAGTTTTCAGAGATGTCGCAGTCGAGTGTGACGTTGATTGAGTAAGTTCTGCCTTCCTGGACTGTAATCTGCTTTACGATCTCGTAGCCGCCGAGGGAGAACTTGATTGTGTGTTCGCCAGGGGTTAAGTGAAGGATATTTGATTTGTTGTCGGCGTTCTGGCCGTCGACTGTGATATGTGTTCCCTGGGGCATTGTTACCTGAAGGGTTGGAGCTGTGCTCTGGAGGTCAATTTCGAGGACTGTGTCCTTGGCATTTTCGATGATGCACTGGCGGTTTTCGTTTCTTACCTGGCTGCCTGAAAGGCTTACATTGTGAACGCCCGGTTTTAAGAAACAGCTGCCGTTTTTATCAAGTTCCACGAGTTTATCATCAATCATGAGAGAAAGGTTCTGGGCAGCCTGTCCTTTTGTCTTGATGATGAGGCGGCCTTTGCCCGACATGATTGGTTTTGCAGAGATTGTAAATTCCTGGCTGTTGATTTCGTTTGGAACGCCTTTCATTGCGAGCTGGTTTCTGATAAAGATGAAGTTTCTTGAGTGTTCCGGAATGAGTGTTTTTTCTGCGTACGGAGTTTTTGTGATTGTGTTTCCGCGTACGAGTGGAATCTGTACTGTAAGCGATACGAGTCCGGGATATACTCCGTTGTAGAGTTCTTTGCCCGTGTAGTCGATTGTTTTTTCTGACGGCATCGGGCTGATGTTTTCGTAAAGCGTATAGATGATTGTGTTAGGACAGCGTGCGATTACAGGTGGAATTTTGATGTTAAGTTCGATTCCCTGGATGAACGTTAAGTCGTCCGGGAGCTTGATGCAGATTGCGTCTGTGATTCCGGCTTTGACTGTCTGGTCAGGGTTGTCGTTCATCGAAAGCATTACAGTTTTTCTTACGCGGAAAGGGTCTGCGAAAATTCCACTTGCCGTAAAAAGTGCGAGTAAAACTGAAATTACTTTTTTAACAAAACTGCTCATAAAAAATTAAATTACCGTTTGATGTATGTATTTGGATTTGTCGGCTGCCCGTTCTGCCTGATTTCAAAATGCAGGTGAGGGCCTGTTGCCATACCGGTATGTCCGACTAATCCTATCTGCTGCCCGGTTGTAACTTTCTCTCCGTTTTCAACTTGTATTTTCGAAAGATGTGCGTAGATGCTTGTCAGTCCGTTCGGATGCTTGATCACGATGTAGTTTCCAAACGTTTTATCCATGTAGACGGTAGAAATAACTGCACCTGCTTTACAGGCATAGACTTTTGTTCCTTCTGGGGCAGCCATGTCAATTCCTTTGTGAAACTGCTGCTCGCCGCCGAAAGGACTTTTTCTGATTCCGTAATCTGATGAAAGCCAGTAGAAGTCTAGAGGCGGTTTCATTTTTACATCAAGAAAAAACGCTCTCGCCGTCTGGTCAAGACGGTCCTGCGGAAAATGTATGAAATACCTTTCATTTATATTATAGCAAATAAACTGCGAATCGTCTAACTTTTCACCGTAATTTTTTTGAAGAAGTGCCTCAAAAGAGTTCTGCGGTTTTTCGCGTTTCATGCGTCCTGAGTCGAGGACAAAGAGACCCGGAGCTGCCGGGAGTATGAGTGTTTTGCCTTCGAGTTTGTAATCTGCTGTTGCGAGTGAGTTGAGAGAGGCAATTGTTTCGTATGGAATGTTACAGCGCGCCGCAATCGAAAAAATAGTGTCGTCTTTTGTCGGTTTATAAGAATAGAAAGTCGGAATTTCTGTCTTCATTGCGGCAAGTGTTTTGTAATAGTATTCAAGGTCGTCGGAATATTGTTTGTAAAGAAAGTCTTTTGCTTCGAGCTGTGGAATTTCGGGAGCTGTCTCGGCCGTTATGTGCGGAATTGCCGTAACCTGGGTGTTCTGTGCGAAAACTGTTGCAGCGAGGAAAGAGAAGAGCAGTACTGTAAAATTCCACTTGAATATTTTTTTCATTTTATAATAAAAAAAGGACTTAAGAGTGAAAAAGTGACACACTTAAGTCCTTATTTTGTAAAAGATATTAATTATGCTTCTACAATAGCACCTGTAGGACATGTTCCTGCACAAGTACCACAGCTGATACTTTTGTCTGCATCGATTGCACGAGCATTTCCAGCTTCTGAAATTGCTCCAACTGGACATTCGCCTTCGCAGCTGCCACAGTTTACACAAGCGTCAGTAACTTTGTAAGCCATTATATTCTCCTGTTTGGACCATTTCTGGAC
>JAGHSB010000083.1 GCA_018066075.1 Candidatus Treponema scatequi | reverse complement strand
GGGGAATAAAATGAGCGCTACAATCATCGACGGAAAGGCAATCGCAGAGCAGGTAAGGGCAGAAGTAGCCCAGAAAGTAAGCCAGTTAAAGGTAAAAGGCGTAAATCCATGCCCTGCAGTAATCCTTGTAGGCGAAAATCCTGCGAGCGTGTCATATGTTACAGGCAAACAGAAGGCCCTTGCCGAAGCCGGAATGGAAGATAAAAGTGTGCGCCTCCCTGAAAACACTACAGAAGACGAACTTTTAGCCTTAATCGACAAACTGAATAAAGATGACACAGTTCACGGCATTCTTGTTCAGCTTCCACTTCCTAAACACATAAACGAAGACCGCGTAATCATGGCAATCGACCCTAAAAAAGACGTTGACGGCTTCCACCCGGTAAATGTCGGAAACCTTATGATCGGCCGCAAGTCATTTTTGCCGTGTACGCCGCACGGAGTTGTAGTTCTCCTCAAAAAAATGAACATCGAAACAAGCGGCAAGCACTGCGTTATAATCGGACGCTCAAATATCGTCGGAAAGCCTCTTGCACTTCTCATGGCTCAGCGCGAAGTAAATTCCACTGTAACAATCTGCCACACAGGAACAAAAAATCTTTCTGAAATCACAAAGCAGGCAGACATTTTGGTTGCAGCTGTCGGTCATCCTTCGACTGTAACACGCGATATGGTAAAACCGGGAGCCGTTGTAATCGATGTCGGTGTAAACAGAATTCCAGATGAAACAAAAAAAAGCGGTTTCAGACTTGTAGGAGACGTTGAGTTTGATGCAGTTTCAGAAATTGCTTCGTACATCACACCTGTTCCAAAAGGAGTAGGCCCGATGACAATCGCAATGTTAATGGTTAACACTCTTGAGGCTGCAGAAAATACTTTGAATAAATAAGTGGAACTGGACGTTTCGCTTTATAATTTATATTTTTGATTTATATGACATATTTTTTTGAAACTTATGGCTGTCAGATGAACATTGCTGAGTCTGCGGCTGTTGAACAGCTTTTAATTTCTCGCGGATGGACTAAGGCAGACGACGTTCAGGTTTGCGACATGGCAATCATCAATACATGTTCCGTTCGTCAGACTGCAGAAAACAGAATTCTTGGAAGGCTCGGATGGTTTACAGGTCTTAAGGCACTCCGCGAAAAAAGACTCGGAGCAAAATCAAAGACTTTAGAAATTGCAGCAGAATATGTCAAAGACAAAGCAAAACCGATTACAGTTGTCGTAATGGGATGCATGGCAGAACGACTTTTAAAATCACTTCAGATTGATTTTCCTGTCGTTGATTACGTTGTCGGAACTTACGCAAAAAAACAGTTCGGCGAAATCATCAATGCAGTTGAAAATAAAATTGATCCGAAAAATCTCAAGCTCGTAAACGATCCTGACGGCTACGAATTTTCTTCTGTTTCACTTGAACCTGGAAACTTTTCTGCCTTTGTTCCAATCATGCACGGATGCAACAACTTCTGTTCATACTGCATCGTTCCATACGTACGGGGCAGAGAAAAAAGCCGCAGCACAGAAGACATCTTAAAAGAAATTGATTTTCTTTCGAAAAGCGGCGTAAAAGAAATTACACTCCTTGGACAGAATGTAAACTCATATCACTACAACGAAATTGATTTTCCAGAGTTATTGAAAATCATCTGTGATCATATCGAAGAAACTAATAGTCCTATCGGCTGGGTAAGATTTATGTCGAGCCATCCGAAAGACCTTTCTGATAAACTGATTGCGATCATCAAAGAAAGAAAACAGCTCTGCCATCACATTCATCTTCCGGTTCAGCACGGTTCTACAAAAGTACTCAAAGAAATGAACAGAAAATATTCACGCGAAGATTATCTTGCTCTCGTTTCAAAGATTAAAAAAGAAATTCCTGATGTTTCACTTACAACAGACATCATGGTTGGATTTCCTGGTGAGACAGACGAAGACTTTAACGAAGTACTTTCTCTCCAGAAAGAAATTCTATACGAAACAGCCTTTATGTATTACTATAATCCTAGAGAGGGAACTCCGGCTTCGATTCGTCCTGATCAGATTGATGTCGAGCTTAAAAAGGAACGCCTTCAGAAGGTAATCGATTTGCAGCTTGAAATCACAAAAGGTGAAATGACAAAGCGCGTCGGAAATACTGTTGAAGTTCTCGTTGAAAAAATAAGTCACGATGACAAGTCAGAACTTCTCGGAAAAACACCTCAGGATGAGCGCGTTGCTTTCAAAGGTGACGAAAAATTAATCGGAAGTTTCGCAAAGGTAAAACTTGAATCCCTTTCCGGAAATACTTTCCGTGGAACTATTTTGAATTAGAGTTGTTATAAATATAAAAGGAGTGTGGAATATGATAGGAAAGTTAATTTGTTTTATTATTGCAATCATCTTGTTTGCATTTTACATGGGATTTAACCTTGATAACAAGTGTAACATCTGGCTCTTCGTTAAAACATTTGACAATGTTCCTGCCTTTATGAATTCGCTTATTTCATTTGGATTTGGCGTTCTCTGTACTCTTCCATTTGCACTTGTAAGAAAATACAGAAAGACAAGAGAAATTGAAAACCGCGAAAACGAAAAAGCAAAAAGAAAAGCTTCAAAAAAAGTTTCGTCTTCAGAACCAAAGCCTGTAATTACAGACGGAGAATCAAAATCTCAGTCTAAACGAGCTTCGATTCTCGACAAAATTAACAAACTTAAAAAACAGCCTGTATCGGAAAGTTCTGTTTCAACAGAATCTGATTCAGAATAGAATAAGTATTAAAAAATAATGGTAAATAAACAAGAAAAATTTTAGATATGAAAAAGATTATAAAATTAATTGTATTGATGCAAATATTTTTCAGTTTCTCACTGTTCGCACAGAACAATGCAGTTGCACCGATTTCAAAAGCTCTTGATTACGATACAGTTGAAGAATCAATTTCATATTTAAAAAAACAGATTGAAAAAACAGAATCAAACTGTGATAAAAGAATTCTTTATGCATTTACAGCTTCTCTTGAAGAACAGGCATCTTTGTATGTTGATGCTTCAAGAAACTATGCAAAGGCTGCAGGATTAAAAGTAACTCAGGAAGACATCAATTCTTTCAAGCTTCAGAAAAACGCAAAACCTGCAGAAAAAATCGTTTACAATCTTCTTAAAAAGACATCAAGCATTTTAGTCTTGGATGCAGTTCGTACGGCTCTTAATGCCGGAGAAGGCGAAACTGCAAAAAGTTATTTAAACTCATCAATAAGAAATTCAAAAGATGAAAAGATTCAGGCTAAGATAAAGCTTTATGAAGTATGGGCATCTCTTTGCGGAGAAGTTAAAGAAAAAGATTTTAATTCGATTGTTTATCTTTTAAAAGCATATGCAAATATGCCTGAAATGAAAAGCGTAAGAGTGTCAGTTCTCTTTACTCTCTGGTATATCAATGATGATGCAGAAGCTTCAAACCTTCTTCGAAACGAATATCCTAAAAGTCCTGAAGCTCAGATTGTAATCGGTCATTCTCAGATAATGCCGACACCGTTCTGGTTCTTTGTTGAGCGAAAGGGCAGCGCACTTGTTCATGCTGTAAACAGTGACGGTAAAAATTCTGCTGAGCCAAAAGCATCGAACATCGAAGTTGCAAAAGTAAAATCAGAAGAGCCAAAGGCATCAGAATCAAATGTAGAAGAAAAAATTAAAAGACAGCAGGTTGGTCTTTTCGGTAAAAAAGAAAATGCAGAAGCTTTAGTCGAAAGATTAAAAGAGAAAGGTTTTATTGCAAAAATCGAATCAGAAAAGAGACCTTCAGGTAATACATACTTTATTGTAACAGTTGATGAAAACAAAGAAGGAAATATGGGATTAAAACTGAAGACTGCAGGTTTTGACTGCTATCCAATTTTTTAATCTAAAAAAATATAGGAGAGAACGATGGATAATAAAAAAACAATACAGACTATTTTTATTTTTGCGCTTCTTGCACTTTTTCTTGCAGCCTGTATCGCAATGGTTTATCCGTTCTTTACTGTAATTCTCTGGGCAACACTTTTGTACATCATCTTTCGTCCGCTTCATGCAAAATGTGTTGCAAAACTTGATCCTAAGAAAAAATTCTATCAGCTCAAGAAAAATCTCTGGGCCGGACTTTTTTCAATTGCAATTCTTCTTTTAATTATCATTCCGCTTTTTTTAATTTCAATTCTTTTGATGAAAGAAGCAACAAGTTTTTTTCAGGCTCTTCTTTCATTCTTAAAAAATAATCCGGAATTCTTTTCTAAAGAAGGTCCGTTCGGAAATGTTTTTGATTTCTTTGCCTCTCATGGATTTGATATTCCGAACTTTGATGCTGACGCAATCAGAAATTATCTCATTACTTTTGTTTCATCATACAGTTCAAAATTTGTTTCAATCGGTACAACTGTCGTAAGCAAAACTGGAAACTTTGTTCTTTCGCTTTTATTTGTTGTGTTTGCACTTTTCTTTTTCTTTCTCGACGGTCAGTATCTTATCGAAGTATTCAAAAAGGCTCTTCCTGTAAAAAATGATTACATGGACATCCTTACAAAAAAGTTTGCAGAAATTACAAGAAATCTTTTTTCAGGATATATTCTCGTTGCGCTTTACCAGGGAATTGCATCATTTATAATTATGACGATTTTTCAGGTTAAGGGAGCGCTTTTATTTTCTGTTGTACTGATGTTTGCTTCGTTTATTCCACTACTTGGTGCGTCGCTTGTATGGCTTCCTGTTGGAATCGTAATGTGCATTACAGTTTCTGTTTTCAAGGGAATTTTGTTCCTGCTGCTCTGCGGTTTCTGCGTAAGCTTTCTCGACAATTTCTTGCGTCCGTTCCTTTTGAAAGACAGAATAAACATTCATCCGCTCATTATTTTCTTTTCGATTCTCGGCGGATTAAAAGTATTCGGAATGAACGGTTTGATTTTAGGACCTCTTGTTGTAATTCTTTTCTTTACTGTTCTTGATCTTCTTGTAAATTCAAAGAATATAGAGTTATAATTAAGCATATGAAAAAGTTGCTTTTGACAGGCTTTTCAATTTTAATTTTCTCACTTTCAGGCTGTTCGCTTAAATATACACGCGAGCTTGTTTCAGAAGAAAACGTTCCGCAGATCAGACTTGAAAACATCGTGATGAAAAGATATTCGGACAACAAAAAGAACATGCAGCTTTCAAGTTCCATTTACGAACAGTATAAAGACGCAAGCCAGTCATATGCAAAAAATGCAACTTTTATTCTTTATGATGAAAGCATGAATCAAAAGTCTACTGGCAGAACAGGAATCATAAGTTCAAACTCACGCGATCAGATTTTTGCTTTGTTTGATGGTATCGATTTTGTTGATCATAATCAGAATTTTCAGATCATGGGTGATTCATTAAAATGGAACGGAAAAACAGAGCAGCTTGTTTCTGCAAAAGGGCAGTCAATTACAATTAAAAAAGATGATCTTGTGATTACCGGAAAAGATTTTTCTGCAAGTGCAGTAAGCAATACTTTTTTGTTTTCTGATTCTGTAAGTGGTTCACAGGTTTTTGTAAATGCAGACGGTTCTAATGAAGACATCCGTTTCTCCGGTGATTCAATGCAGGGAAGCGTTTCAAATTCCAAAGACAGCGCAAAACAGAATTCTACAATTCTTTCTGGAAACGCCATGGTTACCACATCAACGATGGAAATCCGTGCCGATTCAATTGAACTTACCGGAAATGATTTTAATGTCATCAAGGCAAACGGAAACATCAGGGGCGTTAACTCAGAATCAGAAATTGAATTTTCCGCACAGACTCTCGAATATAACCGTGATACAAAAATCGTAGTTCTCTCAGGTGGAGTAGAACTCAAAGATACAAAAAATGATGTAACTGCAAAAGCACAGATTATTGAATACGACCAGAATACAGATGTTGCAATCATGCAGATTGAAGTTGAATTAAAACAGAAACAGAATGTCTGCACAGGTGCTTATTCAGTTTACAGAAAAAAAGAACAGACTCTTGAACTCAGCGGTAACGCAAGCGTAAAGCAGTCAGAAGATACTTTCCGTGCTCAGTACATTTCATTTAACATGGAAACAGAAGAAATCGTAATGGACGGCAACATCCGTGGAACTGTCACAACAAAAAAATCGGAGTAAAGAAGAATGTCAGACGAAGAAATGTTCAACACAATAGAAACTCCCTCATCAGACCAGACTCCCGCCTTTGAAGTGACATCCGCAGCAGAAGAGACTCCCGTCTCTGAAGTGACACCAGCAGCAGAAGAGTCTCAGGCTGCAGATCAGTCATCCGTTCTCGAAAATTCCACTTTACCAGAAAACGAACAGACATCAACTGGCGAGCAGAAATCATCTGATGAACAGACATCTCCATCAGAACCGCAATCTCCAGTCATACACACGCTTCGCGCATCTTCACTTTATAAAACATTCGGAAAAAAGAAAGTAGTTCAGGGAATTGATTTTGAAATGAAGACTGGAGAAGTTCTCGGACTTCTCGGGCCAAACGGATCTGGAAAGACAACTACATTCTACATGATCGTAGGATTTTATAAGCCGACACAGGGCGAAGTTTTTCTCGACGGTGAAAGGATGACTGACCTTGCGATGTACCGTCGTGCTCAGAAAGGAATCTCATATCTTCCGCAGGAGCCTTCTGTATTCAAGAAGATGACTGTAGAAGACAATATTTGGTCAATTCTTGAGACAAGAACAGATTTGACTGCAAAACAGAAGAAAGACGCACTCGAACAGCTTATCGAAGAGTTTGCAATTACAAAGATCAGAAGGCAGAAGGCATATACACTCTCTGGAGGCGAACGCCGTCGAACTGAAATTGCCAGAAGCCTTGCAATTCAGCCTAAATTTCTCATGCTGGACGAACCTTTTGCCGGAATCGACCCGATTGCTGTTGCAGACATCAAAAATCTCATCAAATTGCTTGTAAAAAGGGGAATCGGCATCTTAATTACAGACCACAACGTACGCGATACCCTCGAAATCACAGACAGAGCCATTATCATCAACAATGGCCAGATTATTACACAGGGAAGTAAAGAAGACATATTAAAATCAGAACAGGCCAGAACTATCTATCTGGGTACTGATTTTGAGATGTAAACGTCAAATTTAATAAGTTTTTACTATTAATTTGATTACCTTTTTTACTTGACTTCTGACACAGAACGGTTAAAATAGTAGAATATGAGTGATTATCTGGATATTAACAACGAAGAGCTCTTAAAAGATTTCTTTACTGAAGCTGAACAGCAGGTAGAAAATCTTGAAAGCAACATCTTAGTCATTGAAAACGACCCGACAAATCATGATGCCATTGATGAAATTTTCAGGGCAGCTCATACATTGAAGGGTGGATCAGCAACTGTTGAAATGACTGAACTTTCTACATTCACACATACTGTAGAAGATGTGCTTGATGAACTTCGTTCGGACCGTTTACAAGTTACAGAACCTGTCGTCGATGTGCTGCTTGATTCTATTGATACAATCAAAGCAATGCTTGATGCACGCGCAAATGGCTCTGTTTATCAAGAAGACGTAACTTCTCTCCTAGATCGTCTTAAGGCGTTTATCCCGGAGAAACAGGATAAAAAATCTAAAAAATCTGTTCCTGCAGAATTGAGACCACAGGCACCGGCTCCAAAACAGGCAGCAGCTCCTGCTGCAGATGCACCGGCAAAACCTGTCATCTCAGATGCAGAGTACGCAGAACTTACTCAGGTACTCGAACCAGATCAGAAACTCTGGTGCGTTACTGTTGCATTCGATGAATCAAATCCGATGAACTCTGTCGGTGGAATTCAGGTATTCGCAGCCCTCAAGGCATGCGGAAGCGTTTTGAAAACTGTTCCTGATTTTGATGCATTGTATGAAGATGAGTTCTATCCTCAGGTTCTTTATTACATCGCTTCAAGTTCTTCAGCTGAAAATCTTGAAGACGTTGCATTCTTGAGTGATGTTACTTTGAGTACAGATGCTCAGGTAGTGGAACCTGAAAGTGCCGCTAAATCTTCGAAAGCTGCAGCTCCAAAACCGGCAGCAGCACCTGTTGCAGCAGCTCCTGCAAAACCTGCAGCTCCTGTTCAGACAGCAGCACCAGAAGAGAGCGAAGCGCCAGAAGTTCCACCAAAAGCAGAAGCAAAAGAAGAAACCAAAGAAGCAAAAGCGCCTGCAGCAAAAGCAGCGCCTGCAACTGGTACACATATTCAGCAGGGCTCAGTGCTCCGCGTAGATTCAAAACGAATCGACTATCTCTTAAACCTCGTATCAGAAACTGTAATCACAAAAGCTGCATTTAACCAGACAGCTTCTCAGATGAGTGACATTCAGGTTCAGTTTCAGACAATCGATGCTGCATACCGCGAAAAGATGCGCCGTATGTTTGACCAGCTTCCGCAGTACCTCGAAGAAATTCAGTCTGGTGTAAGCGTAAGAGAAGTTAAGCAGAACATCACTACAGAGTTTGGTGATGTAATCAATTACTTTGATACATTTGAATCATCACTTAAAAATCTTACTGTTAAGTTCCGTTCTTCAACTCAGAACCTCGGCCGTATTGCCGGAGAACTTCAGGAAGGTGTAATGAAAATCCGAATGGTTCCAATCAATCAGATTTTCAGCCGCTTCCCTCGTGTTGTACGCGACTTGCAGAGAGATCTTAATAAAAAGGTTAACCTCGTAATTGAAGGTGAAGACACAGAACTTGATAAGACAGTAATCGATGATCTTCTCGATCCTGTTATGCACTGTGTAAGAAACTCAGTTGACCACGGTATCGAAGAACCAGATGTTCGTCGTGCTGCAGGTAAACCAGAAGAAGGAACTTTACTTCTCAAGGCTTCAAACGAAGGAAACCAGATTATCATCGACATCGCTGATGACGGTGCCGGTATCAATGTTGAAAAGGTAAAGGCTAAGGCTATTGAAAAAGGTCTTATCCATCCGAATAAAATTCTTTCTGACCAGGAAGCATATCAGCTTATCTTTATGCCAGGCTTCTCAACAGCTGCAAAGATTTCGAATGTTTCTGGACGCGGTGTAGGTCTTGATGTTGTTAAGACTATGATTGAAAAACTTAACGGAACAGTTTCTGTTTCGAGTGAACCTGGAAAGGGAACAAAGTTTACAATCAGATTGCCGTTGACTCTTGCTATCATTCAGGGTCTTCTTGTTCGTGTCGGAAAAGAAGTTTACTCAATTCCAATTGCTTCGGTAATTGAATCACAGAGAATTAAGATTCAAGACATCAATACAATCGATAACTACGAAGTATTAAATGTTCGTAATGAAGTTATCAGTATTCTTCGTCTTTCAAGATTGTTCAATATAAAAGAGACAAATCACAGCGAATACAGTTTCGTTGTAATTGTCGGAACAGAAGAAAAGAAAATTGGTGTAATGGTTGATTCCCTCATCGGAGAAGAAGACGTTGTAATTAAACCTCTTCGCGACCAGTTTACTAATTCACCAGGAATTGCCGGTGCTTCTGTATTAGGAGATGGATCTGTTTCTTTGATCATCGATGTTCGTCAGCTTCTCGAACTTGGTGTACGCCAGGAATTGAGAGCCCAGGAAGCTCAGGCTTCTGGACAGGGCATGTAAAAAAGAGTGGAGATGTTTATGGAAAACGAATACACAGAAACTACACAGCAAACAGACGATCTCACAATGATGCAGCAGGAAGCAGACGAAAAAGAAAATGTTGCAATCGTTGACTTTAAGATGGTAACTTTCTCCCTCGCAGGAAAAGATTATGCCATCGACATCATGCAGGTTAAAGAAATTGCAAAGACAGGACGCTTTACATACGTTCCAAATACTTTGCCGTTTGTACTTGGTGTATATAACCTTCGTGGTGAAATTATTCCGATTATCGATTTACGATTGTTCTTTAATATTGAAGTTCCACCTCGTCAGGATAACGCTGTTGAAAACATGCTTATCGTAAACGTTGAAGACCAGCTTTTCGGGGTTGTTGTTGATGCAATCGACAAAGTTGTTGGAATTCAGAAGAGTTCAATCCAGCCTCCACATCCACTGTTTGGTGACATTAACATTAAATACATTCAGGGTGTTGTAGAGAGCAATAATCGACTTTATATCCTTCTTGATATCGAACGCATTTTCAATGCCAGAATTTCTGCAAAAGATAAAGAAAACGGTATTGATAATGTTTATGTAAACACTTCTGTTCAGGAAATTATGCCGGGTGCTGCTTCTCAGGCTCCTGCAAAAGGACTTGCAGCTAAAGCACAGCAGGCACAGGCTAAAGAAGCTCCTCAGAAAAATATCGATCAGGACTTCAAGTTTGTTGCAGAAGAATTAAAGAACCTTAAAAAGTTCTGCGTTTCAGATATCAATGATAAATGGGTAAGAGCACGCTTTGAACAGTGGGCAAAAGAAAGAAAAGATACTCAGCTTCAGAATGAAAAAGATGCTGATGATTTTCTTGCTCCGTTCTGGTCACCATGCAATGGTCAGTGGTGGACAAAGCAGTATGCAGATGAGATTTATAAACTTCTTCCGGACAATGCAGCAAAACAGATTGTTGTATGGAATCCTGGATGTGGAAAAGGATATGAATCATTCTCACTTGCATGTCTTTTGAAGAAGCGTTATCCAGATGCAAAAATCAGAATCTACGCACATGAAGTAGATTTGTTAAACGTATCTAATGCACCTTTGCTTACAGTTCCGGATGCATATGCCAATGACTGGTATGCACCGTACGTAACAAAGAAGGTGACTGGAGAATATACCTTTACACAGGAAATAAAAGATATTATCATGTTTGAGTACCATGATTGCACAAACAGCAATTCATTGCCTATGGTAGACATTGTATTTGCACGTGACATCCTTTCTTTCTTACCTGTAGAGGCACAAAACATGGTTGTTGGTGATTTCGATGAGAAACTTAAAGGTAATGGAATCATTATCCTTGGTGCTGGTGAATCACTTGGCAAGGGCTCTAATTGGGGTGAAAAGACCGTTGGGTCTTTAACCTACTTTAATAAACAATAGCATTAAGGAGTAGTGCATGAGAGTTGAGTATATTAACCCATTTGTAGAAACTTCATACAGAGTATTGAAAGAAGTTTTAGGTGATGCGGAAGTTAAACGTGGAGACTTGTATTTGAAGTCTACTGCAATGCCTGTAATGGGTGTAGCAGCTTTAGTAGGCTTAGCAGGCGACGTAGAAGGACGTGTTTTATTTGACATGACTTTCGAAACAGCATTAAATATCGCATCTAAAATGAACGGCGAAAAGCTTTCTGATTTTGATGATTTGGCAAAAGCCACAATCAGTGAATTGGCTAACTTGATTACAGCTCAGGCAGTAACAAAATTGCATGAACTTGGTTTTAAGTTTGACCTTACACCACCAGCATTGTTCGCAGGTGAAAAAATGGAAATCGCCGCATTGGCAGGACAGTCAGAAAATGTTGAAGCATTGATCGTTCCACTCATTACTGACTTTGGTAAAATTGAAGTTAACGTTGCAATTCGCGAACGTACATAATATAAGGGAGATAAGTTATGAAAACAAAACAGGATTTTCCTACAATCAATGAGAGACCACCAGAAGGCACAAAAGCCGACGGATCTAAATTCCGTGTATTGGTAGTTGACGATTCAATCTTCGTTGCTAAACAGCTTGGACAGATCTTGTCTAGTGAAGGTTACGAAATTGTTGCAACTGCAGCTGATGGAAAAGAAGGCGTTGATAAATATAAGGAACTTTGTCCAAACGTTGACATCGTAACAATGGATATCACTATGCCACGCATGGACGGTATCACAGCGCTTGAACAGATTATGGCTTTTGATAAGAATGCAAAAGTTGTAATGGTTTCTGCCCTCGGAAAAGAAGAACTTGTTAAAAAATCTCTTTTGCTTGGTGCTAAAAACTATATCATCAAACCTCTTGACCGCAAAAAGGTTCTTGAACGCATCAGCGCTTCATTGAAATAGAGTGAATGATTTATGATGTATTCTTTGACAGGTCTGGTATAAATCAGGCTTGTTGAAGTGTGTTGTCTTAATCTTTTTTATAATTTTTAATTGATCGCAATCTTTAATGTATGAATTATGTTCGTCTATTAAAGATTGCGTTTTTTTTTGAGTAAATCAGGTTGTTGCTTTAACTGGCAATGAGTCTACTGATGTGAGCATGTATCCTTTGTTGAAAGAAATGATGTCGAGTTTGACATCTGGCTCGTTTGAGAGAAGTTCGCGCAGACGATGGATTGCAAGTCGTAGTCCGTTTGGTGTTGCGGGCTTTCCATTTTCTGCCATGCATGCGCAGAGTTCGGCAACTGAAAGATGCTTTTCGCAGTTTGTGTAAAACTTGTTGAATAAAGTTATGAGTTTTGGTGACATATGCGTGCGTGAAAGAAAGTTTTTTATAAACTCGGGTGCGAGTGCTTCCTTGATGGAATTTTCATGCATACGTTTTCTCTTTGAACCCGGAACAAGAAAGTCAGTAATGACATTTGAAAAGTGAGCGACATAGTAATCTACTTCGTTGTCTTTAATTGGTTCGATGTAGCGGAGGTCATCTGAAATGTATTCTTTTGGTTCCTGGATGCATGTTACATAAGGGTAGATGGCTGGATCTGCGAGGGCTTGCTGCATTTTTTCAAGCAAAGGTTCGATTTTGGATAAGTCTGAAAAGTATTCTGTTTTGGCAAGTTCATTGAGCCAGAAAGTTTTTCGGTTGTACGAAAGTGGAAACGGATGGTTGTAGAAAACTATCGGGAACATTTTTCCCTGTTTGAGAAGAAGGCTGTATGGGTTGAAAGTAGAGCTTGCATAATATACGTAGTCTAAAAATAAAATGTCAGGTTCAACGCCAAATTCAAAAATGGTTTGAAATAGACTTGTAAGCAAAGGATAAATTTTGATTTCAACATTGGGACCTGCAAGACAATCTGCCAGAAGCTGACAAACATCAGGCTGTCTGGTTAAAAAGTAGATTCGCATGTGTGGTTCCTTGAAACTTTTTAATATAGAACTACTATATAACAAATTTGTACGATTGCAATAAAAAAGTTTAAAAAA
>JAGHSB010000096.1 GCA_018066075.1 Candidatus Treponema scatequi | reverse complement strand
TGATAAAAATATTTCCCGCAAAGGCAAAAACTGGTATGTGGATATTGGAAGTGGCATTATCACAGTGAATGCTTACAGTTATACAATTATTACGGTACATAAAAAGAAAAATGCAGTTGAACAAAGTGATTGAAAAGTATTTTCATGGAGAAAATATATTCGCGAGAAGTTTTGGAAAAATTTACAGGTGAAATAAATTATGAACAGGAAGTGTGATAAAAATGGCATTTGATTTTAAGAAAGAGTACAAAGATTTTTATCTCCCAAAAAATAAACCGTCGGTTGTGACTGTTCCAAAGGCAAACTACATTGCGATTCAGGGGAAAGGCAACCCGAACGATGAAGGCGGGGAATATAAAGCGGCGATTGGTGTTCTTTATGCGATTGCGTATACGATTAAAATGAGCAAAAAGGGCGACCACAGAATTGAAGGATATTACGATTTTGTTGTTCCACCGCTCGAAGGTTTCTGGTGGCAGGAAGGTGTTGATGGAATTGATTACAGTGATAAATCAACCTTTTGCTGGATTAGTGTTATACGTTTGCCAGATTTTATTACTCAAGCTGATTTTGACTGGGCTGTTCAGACTGCAATTCAAAAGAAAAAACTGGATTGTTCAAAAGCAGAGTTTCTTACAATAAACGAAGGAGAATGTGTTCAGATTATGCATCTTGGTGCGTTTGATGATGAAATTGCAACTGTTGAACTGATGAATAAGTTTATTGCCGAAAACGGTTACGAAAATGACTTTAGTGATACAAACTTAATCGATAAAACTGGTGGCGTTCTGAAAAATCGTCTTCATCACGAGATTTATCTTTCTGATGCACGTAAAATTGCACAGGAAAAATGGAAGACAGTGATTCGTCATCCGGTAAAGAAAAATAGATAGGAGAAAAATATGAAGACTGTTTATATTTATTTAATGGAAACTTTTGCTGACTGGGAAGTTAGTAATTTGATGGCGGAGCTTAACTCTAAACGATTTTTTAAGAAAGATGCTCCGGATGTTACGGTAAAAACTGTAGGGTTTTCAAAAGAAATTGTACATACAATGGGCGGACTTGCTGTTGTTCCGGACTGTACTGTTGATGAAGTTGTTGTTTCAAAAGAGAATATGCTTGTTTTAGTTGGTTCAAATACTTGGAACGAAAATCAGCATTCAAAGATTTTAGAAAAAGCAAAAGAATTTCTTGATGCAAAAGCTCCTTTGGCTGCAATCTGTGGGGCAACTGTTTCGTTAGCTTCTTTGGGAGTTCTTGATAATCGTCCTCATACAAGTAACGGTAAAGGCTTTCTTGAAATGTTCTGTCCAAATTACAAAGGAACATCTTTTTATAAAGATGAAGCTTCTGTTCGTGATAAGAATCTTTTTACTGCAGGTTCCACTGGCGGACTTTTGATGGCAAAACTTATTCTTGAATATCTTGATGTCTTTAATAAAAACACACTCGAAAGCTGGTACAATTATTTCAGTACAGGAAAAGCTGAGTATTTTTTTGAAATGATGAACAGCATTCAATAAAGTTTTTGAATTATTGGATAAATTAAGGAGAATAACATGAAACAATTAATTGCTTACTGTGGTTTGGATTGCATAAACTGTACAGATTGTAAAACCTGTCAGACACTCAAAATGATTGTGGATAACAGCGAAGAAGCAAATACAGTATGAGTCCTCTTATCAAAAAAGATGTTGATGAATTGCTTAAAATTATTGGTGTGTAAACTAACGAAAAATGAAAGAAATCACCGCTAAATCAATTTTAAGTTCACAAAACGGAATGAATCTTTACCGCGGTTGTACGCACGGCTGTATTTACTGCGATGCACGTTCACTTTGCTACCATACGCAAATTCCTTTTGAAGACATTGAAGTAAAACAAAACGCACCAGAACTACTTGCCGCTGCACTCGCAAAAAAACGTCGCCGCTGCATGATTGGAACGGGCAGTATGTGCGACCCGTATATGCACTGCGAAGAAAAATTGCAGCTCACCCGCCACTGCCTTGAAATTATTGAACGCAACGGATTTGGTCTTGCAATTCAGACTAAATCTTCAAGAATCCTCCGTGATTTTGATTTAATTTCTTCTATAGATAAACGCTCCAAGGCAGTTGTTCAAATGACGCTTACCACTTTTGACGAAAACTTATGCCACCTTGTTGAACCAAATGTCAGCACCACACGCGAACGTTTTGAAATACTCATGAAGTTTAAAGAAGCAGGCGTTCCTACAATCGTTTGGCTAACTCCAATTCTGCCGTTTATAAATGACACCGAAGAAAATCTGCTTGGCATTTTGGATTACTGCAAGGCCGCCGGAGTAAAAGGAATTATCAAGTTTGATTTTGGAGTAACGCTTCGTGAAGGTGACCGTGAATATTTTTATGAATGTCTGGATAAATCTTTCCCTGGAATGAAACAGCGTTATCAACAGGTTTATGGAAATGCGTACAATTTGCTCAGCCCGAATAATTCCAAATTGAGTAAAATTTTCCGTCAGTTTTGTAAGGAAAACAATATGATGGTGGACGGAGAATGTTTTGAATATATGCGCGAATTTCCAGAAGGTGGTGGAGACGGGCAGCTGGAATTGGAGTTCTGATAAAAACTGTGTAAAATTAGTAAAAAAAATTGCATACTCACACTATACAAATCTGAAATTATTTTCTTTGAGTCAGGGGATAAGTCTGTGTCCCTTAAGGTTCCGCTTCAGAATGAAACGGTTTGGTTGAATCAAGCACAAATGATTCAGTTATTTGGTCGCGACCAGTCTGTTATTTCAAGACATGTAAAAAATGTTTTTGATGAACAGGAAGTTGATGCTGAAAGTAATATGCAAATTTTGCATATTAGTGGTTCCGACAAGCCGGTTGTCTTTTACTCCCTGGACGTAATCATCTCCGTCGGTTACCGTGTAAAATCAAAGCGTGGTGTTGAATTCCGTAAATGGGCAAATTCTGTTCTTAAACAATACATTATGAATGGTTATGCCGAAAACTTATTGATTCCATGCGATTTGGTTCTGAAAGTGATTTGTTTGGTAATGAAAAAGATAAATCTTTTGAAGGAAGTCTTGGCGCTGTTTATCAGACCTTTGGCGGAAAAGATGTATATCCTTCCATTCAGGAAAAAGCTGCAAATCTTTTGTATTATATTGTGAAGAATCATTCTTTTAGCGATGGAAACAAACGAATTGCCGCAGCGGTATTTCTTTATTTTCTTGATAAAAATAACTGGTTGTTTACAGATGGTAAAAAACGTCTTGCTGACAACACCCTGGTTGCTCTTACCATCATGATTGCAGAAAGTAAACCAGAAGAAAAGGAGATTATGGTAAATCTTGTAATGAATTTCTTAATTTAGGATTGCGGTGGAGACGGGCAGCTGAAATTTGATTCATTAAGAATAATTCCGTTTTGGCAAATTAAATTCTGTAAAAAAGACAGCACTTGCCGGTTTTTGTTTTTCGTTATTTATTGAAATTTCGCAGCTGTTTTAATGGTTAGTTTGACATTATAATTAATTAGTTTTAAAATAAATTTAATTTTTCAGAAACTTAATAAAAAGGAGACAGCGGAATTTGGAAACTTTGCACGATGAATTTATGC
>JAGHSB010000223.1 GCA_018066075.1 Candidatus Treponema scatequi | reverse complement strand
GTATAAGTTAAAAAAAAATCACTTGGGGATTTGAATGAAGCCGATTAGAACAGAAGTTGCATGGAAGTTTTTAGATGAGTACCGGGGAAAAATATTTGACTCAACATGGCCTACATTACCAGAGATGCTGCACATATCTCAGCTTCGCTTCGGTGACCGCCCTTGCTTCGTTGACTTTCCGGACAGCGGAACAAAAAATGTTTTAACATACAATCA
The DNA here is from genome assembly GCA_018066075.1 of Candidatus Treponema scatequi. Taxonomy (GTDB): domain Bacteria; phylum Spirochaetota; class Spirochaetia; order Treponematales; family Treponemataceae; genus Treponema_D; species Treponema_D scatequi. Next base: position 13,146 of record JAGHSB010000223.1, on the reverse strand, counting down.
GGTTTGGAATAACGTAGTTACACTTGCAAACTGGATGGCTTGCAATGGAGTTAAGAAAGGAGACCGCATCGCTCTCTCTGGTAAAAACTCTCCTGAATGGGCAACAGTTTATTTTGCAGCAATGCAGGCTGGCGCAATCATCGTTCCAATCGATTGCGCACTTCATGAAAAAGAAATCGACAATCTTTTGAAAACTGCAAAACCAGTCATGTTCTTCGTTGATGAAGAAAAATACATGTCTTATTCAAAAAAGAAAAACAGTTTTAAACTTTATTCCATTTCAAAAAAAATTACCTACAAATACATCTACAACCTTACTTCAAATAAAAAAGCAAACATCACTAAAGCAGAATACAAAGATACTGCAGCAATTCTATTTACATCAGGTACAACAGGAACTCCAAAGGGCGTAATGCTCAGTCACGAGAATCTTGTTTCTGACTGTTTCATTGCTCAGTCAAATCTTGTTCATACAACTAAAGACGTTTTCTATGCACTTCTTCCTATCCATCACGGATATACAATGCAGGCAGCTTTGATCAATCCATTGTCATCTGGTGCTTCAATTGTATTCGGAAAGAGCATGGCAGTAAGCCGCCTCATGAAAGAACTTCGTGAAGGCCAGATTACAGTCATGCTTGGCGTTCCGCTCTTGTATAATAAGCTTTTAACAGGCATTATTAAGGGTATAGAAGCAAAAGGAAAGTTCCTGGCTGTATGTGTTAATGTGTTAATGAATTTCTGTTATTTTGTAAAAAAGGTAACAGGAAAAAATATCGGTCGTGTTCTATTAAAATCAATTCTTGAAGCTGCAAACATTTCAACAGTGCGCGTAGCAATTTGTGGAGGCGGGCCGCTAGCATCTTCTGTGTTCCGTGCTTACAATGCACTGGGAATTGATTTTATTCAGGGATATGGACTTACAGAAACTTCTCCGATCATCGCATTAAATCCTTTGGAACACTTTAAGATTGAAAGCGTCGGACTTGATTTTTCTCCGTGGGAAGAAATCAAGATTATCAACAAAAATGAGGAGGGGATTGGAGAAATTGTAGTTAAAGGTCCTATGGTAATGCAGGGCTACTACAACATGCCTGATGAAACCAAAAAGGTGTTTACCGAAGATGGTTTCTTTAAGACAGGCGATCTTGGTTGGATGGACAAAGAGCATTATCTGATGCTTGCTGGCCGTGCAAAAAACATTATTGTAACTGATGGCGGAAAGAACGTTTATCCGGAAGAGATCGAAGATTCATTCCAGCTTTACTACGATGTAGAACAGATAATGGTCCGTGGTTATATTGCCGATAAAGATCATAAGTCAGAAGAAATTGAAGCTTTGATTTATCCTTCAAATGATTTGCTTGCAAAACTTCAGGTAAAACGTGAAAACGCTTCAGAAAATAAAATAGTCTATGAAGAAATTAAGGCAATTGTCGATAAAGTAAATAAGACATTACAGCCTTATGCCCGAATTTCTAAGATTACGATCTTGGATAAGGCTCTTGAAATGACTACAACAAGGAAAATTAAGCGTAATTTGTCAATTACGTCAAAGGGGGACGACATGGCAGAAACTAAAAAGCCAGCTGCTAAAAAAACAGCAGCAAAGAAACCAGCAGCTAAAAAACCAGCTGCAAAAAAACAGCAGCTAAAAAAGCTGCAAAAAAACCAGCAGCTAAAAAAGCTGTAAAAAAACCAGCTAAGAAAGTTGCTAAAAAACCAGCAGCTAAAAAAGCTGTAAAAAAGACAACAGCTAAAAAAGCTGTTAAAAAACCAGCAGCTAAAAAAGCTGTAAAAAAACCAGCTAAAAAAGCACCTGCTAAAAAAGCTGCAAAGAAATAAGTTGCTTGTTTCTTAAAAAAAAGAAAGACGGTTTCTCGCGAGACCGTCTTTTTTTATGCCCTGGCGGGTTTTTGAAATGATGGCAGTTAAAGATAAAACTATCTTGCTCCCCACTGTTCGTAGTAGGCATCCATTTCTTTTTTGATTTCGTTTGTGATGAGTCCTGAATCGTCTTCTTTGTAAAGATATTCGATTACATCTTTCATTGAAACGATTGCCTTTGCCGGAAAGCCATATTTTTCTGTGATTGTATCGAGTGCTGATTTTTCTGTGTCAGCTGCGCGTTCGAGGCGGTTGAGTGAAACGATTTCTCCGACGATTTTAATCGAGCCCGGAGTTGTTTCCTGTGCCTTGATTTTTGGATATGTTTCCTCGATTGATTTTCCTGATGTAGTTACGTCTTCGATGATTACGACTCTGTCGCCGTCCTTGAGGCTGTATCCCAAAAGACCGCCTTTGTCTGCACCGTGATCTTTTTCTTCTTTTCTGTCTGCGCAGTATTTGAGTTCTTTATTGAAGAGCTTTGAGTATGCGATGCATGTTGCTACGCTGAGTGGAATTCCTTTGTAAGCTGGTCCGAAAAGCACGTCAAAATCGTCTCCGAAGTTGTCGTGAATGGCGTGGGCGTAGAAAATTCCAAGCATCTCAAGCTGTTTGCCTGTCACATACGCACCGGCGTTCATGAAAAAAGGCGACTGGCGGCCACTTTTAAGCGTAAAACTTCCAAATTTAAGAGCATTGCTCTCTACCATAAAGTCAATAAAATCTTTCTTGTATTGTTCCATAAAAACGATAATAACAGTTTGACAAGTTTTTTTCTACTGTGTAGAATAACTATAAACAAAAACAAACTTGCTTTTAGGAGTTTAAAAAATGGAAAATCAGAATCGTGAAAGTTTGGGAAGCCGTCTCGGATTCCTTCTTTTGTCAGCTGGTTGTGCAATCGGTTTGGGAAATGTATGGCGTTTCCCTGTAATTACTGGAAAATATGGTGGAGCTGCATTCGTTTTAATTTATTTAGTTTTCCTCGTAATTCTTGGTTTACCTGTAATGGTATGTGAATTTGCTGTTGGACGTGCTTCAAAAAAGAGTATGTCTGCTGCGTTTAGAAATTTGGAACCTGAAGGAAAGAAATGGCACTGGTACAGTGGATTTGCTGTAGCAGGTAACTATCTTTTGATGATGTTCTATACAGTAGTTTCTGGCTGGTTCTTGAAATATTTCTTTGAAATGGCTGGTGGAAAATTTGTTGGAATGGCTCCAGATCAGATTGGTGCTTGTTTCGGCGAAACTGTTGGTAATCCTGTAAGTCTTCTTATCTGGATGGTAATCGTAATCGTTATTGGTTTTGGAACTTGTGCACTCGGTCTTCAGCAGGGTGTAGAAAAGATTACAAAAGTAATGATGAGTGCACTCATGATCATCATGGTTGGACTTGCAATTTATGTAGCAACAATCAAAGGTGCTGGCGCAGGTTACGAATTCTACCTCAAACCAAACTTCAAGGCTCTCGTAGCTGGAAACGGTGAAGGCGGACATGGTCTCTGGGATACAATTTATGCAGCCATGGGACAGGCATTCTTTACATTGTCACTTGGTATCGGATCAATGGAAATCTTCGGATCTTACATTGACAAGTCACATTCTTTGACAGGTGAAGCTGCCCGCGTAATCGGACTTGATACATTCGTAGCAATCTGTTCTGGATTGATCATCTTCCCTGCTTGTATGGCATTCGGTATTGATACAGGGGCTGGTCCTGGACTTGCATTCGTTTCATTGCCAAACGTATTCAACAACATGGGACCTGTAACAAGACGCGTTGTAGGTGGATTCTTCTTCCTCTTCATGTCATTTGCTGCTCTTTCTACAGTAATCGCTGTATTTGAAAACATCGTAGCATTCCCAATGGACAAACTCGGATGGAGCCGCGGTAAGTCAGTTGCAGTAAACTTTGTTGCAATGCTTATCCTCGCAACACCTGCCGCCCTTGGTATGAACATCTGGTCATTCATTCAGCCACTTGGAGAAGGATCTTCAATCGACGGTCTCGAAGACTTTATCGTAAGCCAGAACCTTCTTCCAATCGGATCTTTGATCTTCCTTCTCTTCTGTGTATGGAAGCACGGCTGGGGATGGAAAAACTTTATTGCAGAAGCTGACGAAGGCGTTGGAATGAAGTTCCCTAACAACAAGGCAACACATTTCTATTTGAAATGGATTGCTCCAATCATCATTCTCGTAGTATTCGTTGCAGGATACCTTGATATGTTTGGACTTAAAAAAGCACCAATCGTACTTGCAGTTATGGCATTCGTAGTAAGTGCAATTATTATTCTTTCAAGATTTGTAAAGCACAACATTTTGAAAAAATAAAATAGAGAGAGACAACTAAAGCAAAAAGTGCCATTCGTTGAAAAACGGGTGGCACTTTTTTTGTCTGGTGGAATTTTCAAGACCGCGAGTCTATTTGCAAATGCCGGTAGTAGTCTTGATTGCGGTATTACTCTGGATGGCGGCGGGGCAAATTCCACATATAATATAAAGAAAAAACTTAATATTCCGAAAATTTATGATAAGGAATTTTGTTTATTTTTGGAGTTAATATGACTTTACCGATTATTGGAATCAGACTTAGAAGCAAAAAGTTTATACCGCTCATTACGGCACAGGGACAGGTTAAGGCGCCTGTTCAGGTTTATAAAAATGATTTTGTAAATAAAGAAATCCCGATTTACGTGTGTAAAATGGAAAACCCGAAGAAGGTTGAAAAGGTTTACAAGATTGGCAGAATTGCGGTTGCAGACAAATACTTTGAAAAGCTCGTAGAAGATCAGAATGACGGTTCCGGTGATAAATATGTACTTTCTGTTGAATCAGAATTGCAGGACGGTAAAAACATTGCAATCAGGGTAATTGCAGAAAATCAAAATGAAAAAATTCCGCTCAAAGAATATACGGCAGATATTCTTGATGAACTTGATGAACGAGTTGCAGAAGAAAGGGAAGAATTTCTTCTTGATTACGGTAACTTTGTAAAATGTAAAAAACAGACAGGATTTTTGTTGCCAGAAAGAGATCTTACTGAAGAAGGTCAGGTTTTAACAGAAACAGAAAACGAAGAAATTGTTGATGAATCAAAAGTAGTTGAACAGCCTGTAGAAAAAGTAAAAAAGAATAAGAAAGATGATTTTGATGATGCAGTCAGAGGTGGAATTAAGACAAGAGGATCGCTTGCTGCAAAGATAAATTCACTTTTCGTATTCTTTGTTATTTTCGGAATGTGTGCAATCATCGCCGGAATCGGATATTTTATTTACAAAGATGCAAATAGAAAACTTAAAAACAATTGTGCAGAAAAGAGCAGGGCTGCTGCAACTTCAATTGCAAGGAAGCTTGATTCACTTTCAGGAAGTGCTCTTTTCTTAGATACAATTTACTCTGATGCAAAAAATAAAGATGTTGTTGTCGGTAACTTTTTTAAGAATAATCCTGATGTTGCACTTATTGCGCTTTCTGAAAATGATTTCAGAGTAAACGAAGATTTCATCATCAAGCAGGGAAATGACGAAAAGAAATTAATTGCAGCCTATAAAGAATGCAATTCTCTTTCTGGAACAGATAAACTTAATAACGGAAAAAAAGTCGTTAACAATATAAGTCACAATGCAAAAATCAGAACAGCTGCTTTACGCATTCCGGTTCTTGAATCAAAGACAAATCAATACAGAATAATTACTGTAATCTTTTCGACATCAGATTTAGAAGCAGTCTGCACAAATACAGACGATTATGGAATCGATTTCTGTGAAGAAAACGGAAACCTTATCGCAGGACTTTCTTACGAATGGGTTATGCAGTGCAGAAATCTTTGTGATTTCAAAAATAAAATTACTGCAGTTGAAACTATTCCAGAATATTCATGCTCAGTTTCTGCATTTGCAAAGACTGTAGGATATGATAAATATGTAATCGATACTCTCGTAAAGATGGCATATGTTGCAGCAGCTGTAATTACAATCTTGCTCATCTTTATGGCAATTTTCGCAGACGGCCTTGTGCGACCAATCAACAAGATGCGTCTCGCAATCGAAAAAGTAATGAATGATGATTATAACATCAATATTAAATCACGAAGACACGATGAACTTGGTGCACTCGTAAACTCATTTGGAAAAATGTGTCAGAGTTTCATGGGGCGTGATTCTTATAGAAAGACATTCGGTACTACGACAACTGAAAACATTTACCACAGTGAACAGAATGGAAACATAAATCTCAAAGGCGAAACAAGAATTACAACTGTACTCATCTCTGAAATCAGAGACTTTGAAAAAATTACAGAAAGCCTTACAGCTTCAGAAGTAATCAAGCTTTTGAATGAATATGTTTCTGAAATGGAACGCTGCATCACTGCAACAGGCGGATTTATCAATAAGATCAATGGAAATAAGATCTTTGCCGCATGGGGTGCACCACTTTCAAGCGGAACTCCAAAAGCAGATGCTGTAAATGCAATCAAGAGTGCATTCAGAATGAAATATGCCCTTGTAGATTTCAATTCTGACAGAGGAACTGCTGCAAAGCCTGCGATTAAAGTTGGTCTTGGACTTCACACTGGTGCAACAGTTTCAGGTCAGGTCGGTTCCGGCGAAATCACGGAATATACATGTGTGGGTGGTTCTGTTACTACTGCAATGGAAATTGAAAATTATACAAAGTCATTTGGATGTGACATTTTAATTTCTGAAGATACATATCTTCTTGTAAGCGATATTGTTGAAGCTCAGAAGATTACTGACGTTGCAATCAAAGGCCAGAAAGAAGCCCTTACACTTTACGCTGTAAGCAAACTTAAAAACTAATTACATTGTCGAATGATAATAGGAAATTGCGAGCCTTAAAAGTTCCTGCGAGTTTTTGCAGTTCAATTTCTTTTTGAGCTGTTCCTTGTGGGCATCAACTGTCTTGCTGCTGATGTTGAGAAGGTTTGCAATTTCTATTGTTCCGTTTCCCTGTCCTAAAAGTCTTAATATCTGAAGCTGTCTGTTTGAAAGAGAATCAATCGGATTTTCTGCTGCCTGCTGTGGTTCCTGAAAGTGAGAATCAAGATAACGGCTCTGCTCAGAAGGACTTAACCAGATTTTTCCATCGAGAACAGCTTTGATAGCAGAGATTACTGTGTCAGCAGCTTCTGCTTTCATTACATATCCTTTTGCTCCTGCCTGGAGTGCACGTTCTGAATAATATCTTTCCTGCATCATTGATAAAACGAGAATCTTTGTTTTTGGGAATCTCGTGTTGATGTCTTTGATTAAATCTAGACCGTCTTTTTCACCGAGGTTTAAGTCAACGATTGCAAGTTCTGGATTTTTATCTTCAATGAGTTTAAGTCCGTCATTGTAATTTGTAGCAGAACCGATGACAGAAAGTGAACTGTCGCTTTCGATTAAAACTGAGAGGCCCTGAATAAAAACGCTGTGGTCATCAATTATAGCAATTTGTCTTTTCATTTTTCTTCCTGTTTGGTGTTGAATAGAAAACTGTTTCTCGCAGAATCTTCTGGCACTGTTATTTTTACAGAAGTTCCCTTATGAGGTTTTGAATCAATTGTAAATATTCCGCCGATTTGATTTGTGCGGTATTCCATCGAGTGAAGTCCGAGTCCTTTTGGTCTTCGCTTCTGTGTATTTGCTTCTTTTGTAATTTCATTGATGTCAAATCCGGTTCCATCATCTTCGATTGTAAGCGAAAGTTCCGGTTTTGCAAAGCTGAGTTTAACTTTTATATTTTTTGCTTTTGAATGTTTTGCGCTGTTCTGAAGTGCTTCCTGTGCAATTCTGAAGAGGTTGATTTTCTGTTCTGATGAGATTGCAAAAGAGTCTTTCGATTTTTCAAATGTAATGGTGCAGTCAGAAGTCGTCATTTCGCTGCAAAGATTTTCAAGTGCTTCAGACAAATCTGAAAAATCAAGTTCAACAGGAAAAGAGTCGTGTGCATACTGTCTTGTTCTTGAAAGAGTTTCATTTGCCATGTTAAAAAGAGTTTTCATCGTTTCATCTTTTTCAGAATCTTTTTTGCATATCATTGTGATTGCCGCGAGTCTCTGACAGATGTCATCATGTAAATCAAGGCTGAACCTTAATCTTTCGAGGTCACTGATTTTCAAAACTTCTTCTTCAGCTTTTCTTCGCTTGAAAGTTTCCTGGTCAAATTCGTAGATGCGGTTTACTGCCTGTGACAAAAACATTCCTGCCATCGACATGTTGATTGGCGCATTGAGGTTGACTGTGTAAACGATAAATCCGAGCCTTCTTTCACCGACTCGAAGCTGATAAATGCATCGCGGAGTTTTCGGATCGATTTTTCTTTTTAAAATTGAAGAGAAAATGTCATTGAGGTTTTGTGTTTTGTAAGTGGAATTTATGTCGAATGCATTTTGTGCAGTGTTATTGCCTACTTTATGAGGATTTGTTATTTCAAAGTCATTGATCTGGATTGTCAAAATTCCATTTTCACAAATGTGATCAGATGGTTCCGGAAAAAGAATGAGTGAAAAGTCTCTGCATGCGGCGTTTGTCAAAAATTCTTTGAGAGGTCTTTTAATCTGTTCAAAATTAGGAGCACAGATTATTTCCTGGCCAAAGTATGTAACATCACGCATAAACTGTTCTCGCTGAAGAGGGTTGAGAGTTTCTTCTTCTGTAAAGGTTTTATGGTAACCTTTGCAGCCGCACGAGTTTCTGATTATCAGTTTTGACTCGGCATGAAAAATATTGCCGGTATGTGAAGTGATGTCGGGTTGAGAAGAGATGTCTGACTGTGAAGTGATGTCGGGTTGAGAAGAGATGTCTGTCTGTGAAGGGGTGTCAGATTGTAAAATGACATCTTTCTTTAATAATATTTCATTGATTATTCTGATTGCTTTTGCACCCATTTCTTCTGTTGGCTGGTTGATTGTTGTGAGTGAAAGCTGCTGAGTCTGTGCAAGCGGAATGTCATCAAAGCCTGTAATCGGGCAGTCACGCCAGCTTTCTGGTGCGATTGATTTAATGTATTTTGAAATGCCAGATGCCATGTCGTCACTTCCGGCAATGATTGCATCGATGTCTTTTTTCGGGTGTTCCGTGCAGTATTCTTCGATGAGACGAAGGCCGTCTGATTCGCTAAAGAGGAAACCGTTTTTGATTTCGAGTGAATATGAAGAATCATTAAGGCCTTTGATATAGTCCGAAATTATTTTTTGTCTTTTATTGTTGTCTTCGTTATTTGCAGGGCCGCCGAGGTAAAGAAATTTTTTGTAGTCGTGGTCGGTGATGAGGTGCTTGAGAAGATCTTCGATTGATTTGTGAGCTTCGCAGATTACAGATGGAATTTCGTCGAGTACAGTTCCTACTGAAACAAGAGGAATGTTTTTGAAAACTTCTTTTATTTTTTTTGAAACATCAAATGAACAGTTGTTTAAGAGAATTGCAGAAAGAAAAATAATTCCGTCGAGATTTAATTGAGGCCATGCAGATACAAATGATGTTTGAGAAACTGACAGCGGAGAATCGTCGAAAACATCTCCCTGAATACAGATAAGTTCAATTCCGAGTTCTTCTGCAGCTTTTGCAGCTCCCCTGAAAATCGATGCCTGATATTCTTCATCGAGATATTTTAATATGAGTCCGACTCTGTACGACATGAAAGAAGTATAACACGGTTTGATCGATTTTGAAATCGGTGGGGTGTTAAAAGTGATGTCTGGAATTAAGTGATGTCTGGAATTAAGTGATGTCTGTTTGAGAAGATTTTTAACTAGGGAAATTTCCCTAGTCTGTTTTAGGGAGTTTTACCGATTTTGAAATGCGAAATTCGGACTTACTATTAAACTGTCGGGGAAAACTAATTATGGGGTAACAAATGAAAAAATCAGTTTTAATTGGATTAGTTTCATCGGTTGTATTGTTTATGTCATGTGCATCTAGTTGTAAAGAACCGGATAAGCTTGTTGCATTGAGCTTTGACGACGGACCTAACTCTGAAATGACAGAGCTTGTTCTTGATAAGCTTGAAAAGCATCATGTTACTGGAACATTCTTCTTAATTGGAAGACTCGTTACAGATGAAACAGCACCAACTCTCAAAAGAATGGTAGATATGGGCTGCGAAATCAACAATCACTCGTGGGAATATGAAAGCATGGACCACATGAATGAACAGCAGGTTAGAAATTCCATCAAAAAAACAAATGATGTCATTTACAAATACACAGGACAGACACCAAAGTTTTTCAGAGCACCAAATCTTGCGACCAGTGAAGAACTTTATCAGTATGTAGACATGCCTTTTATCTGCGGTGTTCTCGCAATGGACTGGCAGGGATGCAACACTGATGCAAAGATGCGTGCACAGAATGTCCTTAACGGTGTTCAGGACGGAGCAATCATTTTGATGCATGACGTTCAGCCATATCCGCATCCGACACCAGAAGCACTCGACATCATCATTCCAAAATTAAAAAAACAGGGTTACGAATTTGTAACAGTAAGTGAACTTTTCAAAAGAAAAGGAATCACACCTGCAATCCACGAAGAAAACATGTGGACATACGTAAGATAAATTTATAGGAGCAAAAAAATGAAAAAATTATTATTGACTTGTGCAGTTGTTTTGGGACTTGCATCTTCTGCTTTTGCAAAAGATCCTGTCGGAGAATTACCAATTATGGTACAGTGCGGGTTCTATACTTCAAACTATCAGTGTTTCTACTGCAAGGGAACAGATGAACTCAAATTGAAATTTACTCCAAACGAATGGAATAAATATTCAGTAACAGTTAACAAAGACGGAATCACTTATGACGGAATGGGCGGCAAACACAAAAACATGTCCATCTTCAGAATCAAATCAAATACAAACAAATCAGGAACTCCTCTTGTAATTTACATCGACAATGTAGTTGTAAAAGATGCAAAGGGAAAAGAAATTCTCAAGCTTGATTTCGAAGACGGACAAGACGCAGGCTGCTACTTCTCACAGGGAAGACCAAATGAAAACAACGGAAAAGTAGTAACAAAAGACGGACGCAAATGTTTCTTAATTGATATGAAAACACAGAACATGTATGGCTACAACAGCATTGAAGTTCAGTGGAATCTTCCTCCATTCAGCTCAAAAGAACCGGGCTGGGACATGACAAACGGAAAGTTTACTGTTGAATATGAATACTTCATCGCAACAGCAGACTAATCATCAATAATTTTACTCTCTTTTTTACCCTGTCGGTTTAGGTGGAACTTGCCAAGCCGGCAGGGTTTTTATTTGTCTACAACTTGAAACTCATTCTTGAATTTGTTAAAATTACAACTGACATATTTTAATAAAGTGTCATTATAAAAATTTAAAAAGATGTCTGGCTGGAAAATTCCACCTGAAAAAAAACGGAGGTCATTGAATGGCAAAATATGCATTTTTGTTTCCTGGACAGGGAGCACAAAAACCTGGAATGTTGAAGGATGTGTGCGAAGCATTTCCTGAAAGCAAAAAAGTTTTGGATGAAGTTAGTGCAATCTGGGGAAAAGATGTTGCAAAATTAATGTGGGAAGCAGATGAAACAGAATTGAGCCGCAGTGACAACAGTCAGATGGCAATCACAGCTTCGAGCATTGCTGTAATGAAAGCACTTGAATCAAAAGGAATTACACCGAGTGCTGCAATGGGATTTTCTCTCGGTGAATTTCCTGCATTGTATGCTGCTGGTGTTTTGAGTTTTGAAGATGTAATTAAAGTTGTTGCAAAGCGCGGTTCAATCATGCAGAACGTTTGTGAAACAATTGCAAAAGAAAATGAAGGTCACGCACCTGGAATGACTGCTGTTGTCGGTCTTGGTCCTGATCAGGTAAAAGAAATTGCTGCTAAATGTGAAAATGTTTATGCTGCAAATATGAACAGCCCTAAGCAGACAGTTTTAAGTGGAACTTTCGACGGCCTTACACAGGCAGAAGCGCTTTGCAAAGAAGCTGGTGCACGCCGTGCGTTGAGACTTGCAGTTGCAGGTCCGTTCCATTCGCCATTGATGCAGAGAGCTGCAGATGAATTTGAAAAAGCAATTGCTGATGTGACATTCAATGATCCGAAAATTCCACTTTTCTCAAACGTAACAGGAAAGCAGGCAACAAGCGGAGCAGAAATTAAAAAGAATGCAGTTTTGCATTTGACAAATTCTGTTTTGTGGACAGACGAAGAAAAAGTTTTGTACGACATGATGAATGCAACAGGTGAAGAATGGAAAGTAATCGAAGTCGGTGTCGGACAGGTTTTGAACGGACTCTGGATTAAATCTGGAATTGCTGAAAATCTTGAATGTACAAGTGCTAACAGTCTTGAAACTGTAAACAGTTTGTAATTTTTGAAAAAATATTTTGTAAATAAATTTTAATGGAGATAAATCATGAAAATGCTTGAAAACAAAAAAGCTTTGGTAACAGGTTCAAGCCGCGGAATCGGAAGAAAAATTGCAGAAGTTTTTATTTCAAATGGATGTGAAGTATGGGGACTTTGTACAAAGCCTTCAAAAGCAAAAGAAGATCTTGAAAAACTCGCTGCAGATAACGGAGTTAAATTTCACGAACTCAACTGCAACTGTGCAGACTTTGCTGCCCTTCAGGAATGCATAAAAAAAGCTCTCGAAGAAGCAGACGGTTTTGATATTCTCGTAAACAATGCAGGTATTACTCGCGACGGCCTTTCATTTGCAATGCCAATGGAAAACTGGAAAGATGTAATTGATGTAAACTTGACAGCACCATTCTTAATCAATCAGATTATTTCTTACGATATGATTCACAGAAAGAAGGGATCAATCATCAACATGACTTCTATCTCTGGCGTTCACGGAGAAGCAGGTCAGGTAAACTATTCTGCATCAAAAGCAGGTCTCATCGGTATGACAAAAGCTCTTGCAAAAGAAATCGGTAAGAGAAAAGTTCGCGTTAACGCAGTAGCTCCTGGATTTATCGAAACAGAAATGACAGAAGCAGTTCCAGAAGAACTCAGAAAAGAATGGGTAAAAATCATTCCAATGAACAGAGCAGGTCAGGTTGAAGAAGTTGCAAATGTCTGCCTCTTCCTCGCAAGTGATTTGTCAACTTATGTAACAGGACAGGTTATCGGTGTTGACGGTGGAATGGGCGCATAAGCTAAGCTGTTTTTAAATTGATGTTTTTATATGAAAAATCCACGTAGTTTTTTTTACGTGGATTTTTTTTATTTAAAGTGCGTTTTTTGTGGTCAGCATTTTAATTATTATACAAAAAC